>CAXUGZ010000127.1:0-5247 GCA_964250685.1 uncultured Sphingomonadaceae bacterium | reverse complement strand
GCCCGATCTTCTTCGAGATCATCCAGCGCAAGGGCAATGAGGGCTTCGGCAACGGTAATTTCCAGGCGCTGTACGAATCGATCGAGCTCGATCAGATCCGGCGCGGCGTGATCACGGTGGACGCATGAGCACTCCCTCTCTCGTCGAGGAGAGAGGGGGCGACGTGCGCCGCGTGGCGCCCACCTCCCACCGACTCCCTCTCTCCCAACCCTCTGCCCTGAAGGGGAGAGGGCTTCAGGACGCGACCATGACCGCTTACGTCGCCGGCTTCGGCAACCATGTGTCGACCGAAGCGGTGGCGGGCGCGCTGCCGGTGGGGCGCAATTCGCCCCAGCACGTGCCGTTCGGCCTCTATGCCGAGCAGCTTTCGGGCACCGCCTTCACCGCGCCGCGCGCGGAGAACCGGCGCTCGTGGCTCTATCGGCTGCGCCCGACCGCGAGCCATCCGGCGTATCGTTCTTACGCGCGCGAGACACTGCTGTGCGCGCCCGACGGCGCGCCGCCGAGCCCCAACCGCCTGCGCTGGGATCCGCTGCCGCTGCCGCGCGAGCCGGCCGACTTCGTCGACGGGCTGGTGCGCTATGGCGGCACCGGCGACCTCGCGACGGGAACCGGGGTCGGCGTCCACCTCTACGCCGCGAACCGCTCGATGGACGCGCGCGTATTTCAGGATGCCGATGGCGAGCTGCTGATCGTGCCCGAGCAGGGGCGGCTCGAGATCGTGACCGAGCTGGGGCGGATGACGGTCGATCCGCTCCAGATCGCGCTCGTGCCGCGCGGGGTGCGCTTCGCGGTGCGCCTGCCCGAGGGGCCGGCGCGCGGCTATGTCTGCGAGAATTACGGCAGCGCGTTCCGCCTGCCCGATCTCGGGCCGATCGGATCGAACGGGCTCGCCAACCCGCGCGACTTCGAAACCCCGCATGCGTGGTTCGAGGATCGCGACGAGCCGACCGAGATCGTCCACAAGTTCCAGGGGAGCCTGTGGACGACGATGCTCGATCATTCCCCGTTCGACGTGGTCGCGTGGCACGGCAACCTCGCACCCTGCCGCTACGATCTGACGCGCTTCAACGCGATCAACACGGTCAGCTTCGATCATCCCGATCCCTCGATCTTCACCGTGCTGACTTCACCGAGCGAGGCGCCCGGCACCGCCAATTGCGATTTCGTGATCTTCCCGCCGCGCTGGATGGTGGCCGAGGGCACCTTCCGGCCGCCCTGGTTCCATCGCAACGTGATGAGCGAGTTCATGGGGCTGATCCATGGCGCGTATGATGCCAAGGAGGGCGGCTTCGCGCCCGGCGGGGCGTCGCTGCACAACCAGATGAGCGGCCACGGCCCCGATCAGGCGAGCTACGACAAGGCAGTGGCGGCCGAGCTCAAGCCGTTCAAGATAGAGGATACGATGGCCTTCATGTTCGAGACGCGCTGGGTCATCCGGCCGAGCGGGTGGGCGGCGACGACGCCCCTGTGCCAGCTCGACTATGACGAATGCTGGCAGGGCTTCCGCAAGGCGGAGCTGCCGCGATGACGATCGACGAGACGCATAATCCGGCGCGGACGAGCTGGGTCGCGTCGGCCGTCGGCCATGGCGACTTCCCGATCCAGAACCTCCCGCTCGGCATGTTCGACGCGGGCGAGGGGCCGCGCGCGGGCACCGCGATCGGCGACATGATCCTCGATCTCGCCGCCGCGGCGCAGGCCGGCCTGCTGCCCAAGCCGCTCGTCGCGGCGCTCGGGCAATCCGACCTCAACGCGCTGCTGGCGCTCCCCGCCGAGGCGCGCCGCGCGTTGCGCCGCCGCCTCTCCGAACTGTTCTGCAACGAGGACCATCGCGACGCGGTCGAGCCGCTGCTCGTGCCGGCCGAGCGCGCGCGCCTGCTGCTGCCCGCCGCGATCGGCGACTATACCGATTTCTATGTCGGCATCCATCACGCGACCAATGTCGGCAAGCAGTTCCGCCCCGACACGCCGCTGCTGCCCAATTACAAATACGTGCCGATCGGCTATCACGGGCGCGCCTCGTCGATCCGGCCGTCGGGCGACCCGTTGGTGCGGCCCAACGGCCAGCGCAAGGCGCCGAGCGAGGACGTCCCCAGCTTCGGCCCCTCGCGCCGGCTGGATTACGAGCTGGAGCTCGGCATCTGGGTCGGTCAGGGCAACGAGCTGGGGACGACCATCCCGATCGGGCAGGCCGCGGACCATGTCGCCGGTTTCTGCCTGCTCAACGACTGGTCGGCGCGCGACATCCAGGCGTGGGAATATCAGCCGCTCGGGCCGTTCCTCGCCAAGAACTTCCACTCGACGATCTCGCCGTGGATCGTCACCGCCGAGGCGCTCGCCCCGTTCCGCGTGCCGCAGCCGCCGCGTCCCGCAGGCGATCCCGCGCCCTTGCCCTATCTCGCCGACGCGGACGATCAGGCGCGCGGCGCGCTCGCACTCGAGCTCGAGGTGACGCTCGCCAGCGCGAGGATGCGCGCCGAGGGGGTGGCGCCGGTCGTGCTCAGCCGCGGGCCCGCTACCAACATGTACTGGACGGTGGCGCAGATCGTCGCGCACCATTCCTCCAACGGGTGCAACCTGCGGCCGGGCGACCTGATCGGCACGGGCACGATCTCGTCGCCCGACGAGGACGGGTTCGGCAGCCTGCTCGAGCTCAGCCGGGGGGGCCAGCAGCCGGTGGCGCTGCCCGGCGGCGAGACGCGCGCCTTCCTCGAGGATGGCGACGAACTGACGCTCAGCGCGACCGCGCGCGCCGAGGGGCGCGTGCCGATCGGCTTCGGCCCCTGCCGCGCGACGATCCTGCCCGCGCCGTGAGCGGCGACGCGCGGCTGGCGGCGACGCCATCGGGCATCCGCCTCGCCGCGCTCGACGACATCGCCGACGGCGCGGCGCGCAACTTCGTGCTCCAGATGCGCGGCGGCCGCTTCCACGGCTTCGTGGTGCGGCGTGGCGGAGCGGTGTTCGGCTATGTCGACCGCTGCCCGCATGCGGGCCTGCCGCTCGCGCAGACGCTCGATCGATACCTCACCGCCGACGGTGCGCTGATCGTGTGCGGCTGGCACGGCGCGCTGTTCGAGATCGCCAACGGGCGCTGCGTCGGCGGCCCGTGCGTCGGCGCTCGGCTCACGCATTGGCCGGTGGGCGTGACCGACGGCGCGATCGTCACGGCATAAGCGCGCGGGGCCGCTCCAGCCACGCGACGCGCGCGCCCACCCCCGCGGCGAGCATGAGGCACGGGTGCGCCATCAGACCAGCGCGCGCACCCCCTCGATGAAGCGCCGCACCGCTACCGGCTTGGAGACATAGGCCTCGGCACCCGCCTCGCGGATCCGCTCCTCGTCGCCCTTGGCGGCGTAGGCGGTCACCGCCATCACCGGGATGTGCGCCAGCGCCGCATCGGCCTTGATCGCCTCGATCAGCGCGAGGCCGGTCACGTGGGGAAGCTGGATGTCCATCACGATCAGATCGGGCATCAGCGCGCGCGCGCGTTCGATCGCCTCGCGCCCGTCGCGCACGGGCTCGGCCACGTAATCGTGCGCGCGCAGCAGATCGCAGAACAGGCGCAGGTTGAGTTCATTGTCCTCGACGACCATGACGATCTTGGTGGCCCTGCCCATCGCGTCTACGCTTCCCCACCCGCACGATGTACCATAGCCGCATGTCCCACCAGAATCACCAGCACAATCATGACGATGCCGACGCGCTGGCGCTCGGCGCGCTCGCCTGGACGCTGGGCGATCCGGCGCGCGCGGCGCGGATGCTCGCGCTGACCGGGCTCGCGCCCGATGACCTGCGCGCCCGCGCGGGCGACCCCGCCCTGCTCGCCTCGGTGCTGGGCTTCCTCGAGGCGCACGAGCCCGATCTGGTCGCGTGCGCCGATGCGCTGGGGCTGCCCCCGTCGCGGCTGGTCGAGGCGCGGCGGAGGATCGAGCGATGAGCCGTCCGCTGCTGGTCACCGATTGCGACGAGGTGCTGCTGCACATGGTGCGCCATTTCGGCGCATGGCTGGGGGAGGCGCACGACATCGAGTTCCGCCCCGTCGGCGGCGCGTTCGCGGACGCGCTCACGCGGCGCGGCGCGGGCGGCGTCGTGCCCGAGGATCAGGTGTGGCCGCTGCTCGACGGGTTCTTCCGCACCGAGATGAACCGGCAGACCTTGGTGCCCGGCGCCGATGCCGCGCTCCGCCGGATCGGCGCGCAGGCGGACATCGTCATCCTCACCAACCTGCAGGATTGGTGCCACCCCGGCCGCGTGGCGCAGCTCGACGCGCACGGCATCCGCCACCGCGTGGTGTGCAACCAGGGCGGCAAGGGGGCCGCCCTCGCGCGCCTGCTCGACGAATACGCGCCGAGCGCGACCGTGTTCGTCGACGACCTGGCGGTGCATCATTCCTCGGTCGCGCGCCACGCGCCGCAGGTTCATCGGCTCCACATGGTGGCCGAGCCGTCGATCGCTCCCACCATCCCGCCCGCGCCCGACGCGCATGCGCGCATCGACGATTGGGACGCGGCGGCGGAATGGGTGCTGGCGCGGTTCGCGGAAGCCTGAAGCGTAAGTCCTCTCCTCCTTGGGGAGAGAGAAGGTCAGTTCGTGCGCCGCACGGTGAGGATGCGGACGGGGGCGGCGAGCATCTGGCCTTTCATCACCCCCGCGCCGGCGGTGGGCGAGGTGGGTTCGTCCATGATGCGGCGGATCACGTCCATCCCCTCGACCACGTGGCCGAACACCGCGAAGCCGAGATTGTCGCCGGGCTGGCTCGGATCGGCGTCCATCGTCGGGAAGCCGCCGACGACGATGAAGAAATCGCCGCTGGCGGTGCCCGGCGCCGCGCGCGCCATCGAGATCGCGCCGTCGTCATGCGTGAGCCCGGTCGTGCTGGTGGGCTCGTGCGCGATCGAGGGGAGCACGTGCTTGGGATCGTTGCGCGCGCCGCCCTGGACGAAGCCGAAGCCGCGCTCGACCTTGACCGCGCGGTAGAAGCTCGTCCCGTCGAGCTTCTTCTGGTCGACGTAGCGCAGGAAATTGGCGGTGGTGACCGGCGCGCGCTGCTTCTCCAGCTCGAGCACGATCGGGCCGTCGCTCGTCACCATCGTGACGCGCACCGTCACCGGCTTGGGCGCGGGCGCGGCGGGCAACACGGCGGGCGCGGGCGGTGCCTCGCTCTGGGCGAGCGCGGGCAGGGGGGCGAGGCAGGCGAGCGCGCAGGCGAATCGGTGGATCATGGTGCCATCCTGGCGGGAAAGG
>CAXUGZ010000126.1:0-5261 GCA_964250685.1 uncultured Sphingomonadaceae bacterium | reverse complement strand
TCATCATCGAGGACGAGCCGATCATCGCGATGGACCTCGAGACGATCGTGCGCGACTTGGGGCACAACGTCACCGGCGTCGCGGTGACGCGCGACGAGGCGGTGGCGCAGGCGCTGGCGCAGCGGCCCGGCCTGGTGCTGGCCGACATCCAGCTCGCCGACGACAGTTCGGGGATCGACGCGGTCAAGGACATCCTGGCCGAACTCGCGGTGCCCGTGATCTTCATCACCGCCTTCCCCGAGCGGCTGCTGACCGGCGAGCGGCCCGAGCCGACCTTCCTCATCACCAAGCCGTTCCAGCGTTCCACGGTCAAGGCGGCGATCGCGCAGGCGTTGTTCTTCGACGCCGCCACGGTTCCCGCCTGACGACAGGGAACCGCTTATATTCGCGACCGTTGGCGGCGTGTAACGAATTGCGGGAGGGCGCCGGTGGCAGAAGAAGAACCCCATTTGTCGCGGACCGAGGCGCGCGGCGGCCAGTCCAATCACATGACGCGCTACATCCTGCCCGTCTCGCTGGCGCTGGTGATCGTGGTGTTCGTGGTCATCCTGCTGGCGATGCGCTAGCCGGCGGCATGCGTCACTTGCAACGTCGGGGTTCGACCCCATCTCCCGCGCGGGGCCGGGTCGGCCACGGGGAACGCTGAATAAATGACCGACGACGCGTCCGACGACATCGAGGAAGCGGTGGCAGAGCCGGTGGAGCACGTCTCGCTCTCCGACGAAGATTTCCGCGTCGAGCTGGCGCGCGTCATCCCGCATCTGCGCGCGTTCGGGCGCTCGCTGTCGGGCAATCGCGACCTCGCCGACGATCTGGTGCAGGAAACCTTGCTGAAGGCGTGGGCGGCGCGCAAACGCTTCCAGGCGGGCACCAACATGCGCGCGTGGACCTTCATCATCCTGCGCAACCTGTTCCTCAGCCAGATGCGCCGCGCGCGCTTCAAGGGCGAATGGGACGACCTCACCGCGAGCAAGATCCTGGCCGCGCCCGCGAGCCAGGAGCGGCACGTCGATCTGGGCGATCTCCAGCGCGCACTGCTGCACCTGCCCCAGCCGCAGCGCGAGGCTTTGATCCTCGTCGGCGCGGGCGGCTTCGCCTATGAGGAAGCGGCGGAGATCTGCGGGTGCGCGGTCGGCACGATCAAGAGCCGCGTCGCGCGCGGCCGGGTCGCGCTCGAGCAGCTCATGGTCGGCGACAAGCTGCCGTCGCGGCGCGACGACCCCGCGGTTCAGACGAGCGCGTTGCACACGATCATGAGCGAGGTCGACGAGCTCAGCCGCGGCCGCTAGGCGGCGCGCCCAGCCGCTCGAGCAGCAGCGTCCATTCGGGCGGCAATGCGGGAACCGTCTGGAAGCTGCCGAGCAAGGCCTCGCTCACGCCCTCGTGCCGCCTCGGCATGGCGACGACGTCCGCCCGCCCCCGATGCCCCGCCTGCCCGGGTCCGCTGCGATGATCGATCGGCGCCATGTCATAAGAACGTCACGAACCCCGTTAGAGTTGCGACCACGCGGCGGTCATGCTGAACCGTGGTGATGGACCGGCCCGATTTCCTGCCCGCGCCGGCGGCGCTCGACGCGGCGATCGGGCGCGCGCGCGGCTGCTCGCCGTTCCTGCGCCAGCTGATCGAGCGGCGGGGCGAGGTGGTCGAGACGCTCGGCGCGGGCGGCCTCGTCCATGCGATCGCGCAGGCGCGCGACGAAGGCGACGATCTGGCGCGCGCGCTGCGGCGCGAGCGGCAGGCGGTGGCGCTGGCGGTGGCGCTGGCCGATCTCGCGGGCGCGCCGTTCGAGACGGTGACGCGCGCGCTGAGCGACTTCGCCGACCGCGCGCTCGATCGCGCGATCGCGGGCGCGATCGCCGAGCGCATGGCCGGCGCGCCGCCATGCGGGATGGTGGCGCTCGCGCTCGGCAAGCAGGGCAGCCGCGAGCTCAATTACTCGTCCGACATCGATCCGATCCTGCTGTTCGATCCGGCCACGCTGCCGCATCGCGCGCGCGAGGAGCCGGTCGAGGCGGCGGTGCGGATCGCGCGGCGCGTGGTCGCGCTGCTGCAGGAGCGGACCGCCGACGGCTATGTGCTGCGCGTCGACCTGCGGCTGCGTCCCGCCGCCGAGGCGACGCCGCTCGCGGTGCCGATCGGGCTAGCGATCGCGCATTACGAATCGAGCGCGCTGCCGTGGGAGCGCGCCGCCTTCATCCGCGCGCGCGCGGCGGCGGGCGACATCGCGCTGGGCGACGCGTTCCTGGATCAGATCCGGCCGTTCGTCTGGCGCCGCGCGCTGGATTACGGCGCGCTCCACGAAATCCGCGCGCTCTCGCGCCGCATCCGCGACCATCACGCGCAGGGCCAGCGGCCGGGACCCGGATATGACGTCAAGCGCGGGCGCGGCGGCATCCGCGAGATCGAGTTCTTCGCGCAGATCCACCAGCTCATCCATGGCGGGCGGCTGCCCGCGGTGCGCGCGCCCGCAACGCTCGACGCGCTCGCGGCGCTCGCGCAGGCAGGGCTGGTGCCCGGGGAGGATGCGACGACGCTCGGCGCCGCCTATCGCGCGCTGCGCACGATCGAGCACCGGCTGCAGATGGTGGACGATCGCCAGACCCACCGCCTGCCCGCCACCCCCGCAGAGCTGGACAATGTCGCGCACCTCGCCGGGCTGGCCGATGGGCCCGCGCTGCTGGGCGCGCTCGCGCCCCACAGCCGGGCGGCGGGCGCGTTGTACGACGCGCTCGATCAGGAAAGCGGCATCGGGCTGCCCGCGGCGCGCGACGATCTGGAGGCACTGCTCGCCGCGTCGGGCTATGCCGATCCGGCGGCGGCGCGCGGCCGCATCGAGGCGTGGCGCGAGGGCCGTGCACGCACCACGCGCAGCCCCGCCGCGCGCGCCGCGCTGGAGGCGGTGCTGCCCGCTCTGGTCGCCGCGTTCGCGCGCGCGCCGTCGCCCGACGCGGCGCTCGACCGGTTCGACGACCTGGTCGGGCGGCTGCCGAGCATGGTCAACCTGTTCCGCCTGCTGGAGGCGCGGCCGGCGCTGATCGCGCAGCTCGCCGACATCCTCAGCCACGCGCCCGCGCTCGCCGAGGCGCTGGCGCGCAACGCCGCGCTGTTCGACGGGCTGATCGACGCCAGCGCGCTCGATCCGCCGCCCGAGGTAGACGTGCTGACGGCGGCGTTCGCGCGCGGCGAGCAACGCGACGATTACGAGGCGGTGCTCGATCGCGTGCGCCGCGCGGTCGGCGAGCGGCGCTTCCAGCTGGGGGTGCAGCTCATCGCCGGCAGGAGCGATCCGATCGCGGTGGGCGAGGGCTATGCGCGCGTCGCCGAGGCGGCGGTGCGCACGCTCGCCGCGACCGCGATTGCCGAGTTCGAGCGCGCGCACGGGCGCGTGCCCGGCGGCGAACTCGTCATCCTGGCGCTCGGCCGGCTCGGCGGGGGCGTGCTCACCCACGCCTCCGATCTCGACCTGATCTACCTCTTCACCGGCCACTTCCTGGCCGAATCGGACGGGCGCCGCCCGCTCGGCGCGACGATCTATTTCAACCGGCTCGCCCAGCGCGTCACCGCCGCCTTGTCGGCGGCGACCGCGGCGGGGCCGCTCTACGCGGTCGACACGCGGCTGCGGCCATCGGGCAATCAGGGGCTGCTCGCGGTGTCGGTCGACAGCTTCGCGCGCTACGAGGCGGAGAGCGCGTGGACGTGGGAGCATATGGCGCTGACCCGCGCGCGGCCGGTGTTCGGCTCGGCGCAGGCGTGCGCGCGCGTGCAGGCGGTGATCGACGAAACGCTCGCCCGCGAGCGCGCGTCCGCGGCGATCGTCGCCGATGCCGCCAAGATGCGCGGCGACATCGCCGCGCACAAGCCGCCGGCGGGGCCGTTCGACGTCAAGCTCATCCCCGGCGGGCTGGTGGACGCCGAATTCGCGATCCACCTGCTCCAGCTCACCCGCAGGATCGGGGTCGCGCCGGGGCTCGCGCGCGCCGGGATCGCGCTGGAGCAGGCCGGGCTGCTGGCGGAGGGGTTCGCCGCCGCCGCCGCCCTGCTCACGCGCATGCTGATCACCTTCCGGCTGGTGGCGCCGCGATCGGAGGAGCCGGCGGAGGCGTCGCGGCCGCTGGTGGCGCGCATCTGCGGCACAGCCGACTGGCCGGCGCTGCTCGCCGACTATGCCGCGGCGCGCGCGATCGTCGCGGGGGAGTGGCGCCGGCTGGCGGGGCTGGGCTAAGTGCTGGCGCGACCGATCAGGAGACACGCACATGCTCGACCAAGGCGATGCCGCACCCGACGTGACGCTGCAGATGGGCGACGGCAGCCCGCTCGCTTTGTCCGCGCTCAAGCGCCCGCTGGTGCTGTATTTCTATCCCAAGGACGATACCTCGGGCTGCACCGCCGAGGCGAAGGACTTCTCCGACCACGCCGCCGCGTTCGAGCTGGCGGGCACCTCGCTGCTCGGCGTGTCGAAGAACACCCCCAAGGAGCATGGCAAGTTCATCGCCAAATACGGGCTCACCGTGCCGCTCGCGACCGACGCCGACGGATCGGTGACGCAAGCGTTCGGCACCTGGGTGGAGAAGAGCATGTACGGGCGCAAATATATGGGGATCGAGCGCGCGACCTTCCTGATCGGCGAGGACGGGCGGATCGCGCGCGTCTGGCGCAAGGTCTCGGTCCCGGGCCATGCCGAGGAGGTGCTGGCCGCCGCGCGCGCGCTCAAGGGCACCCAGCCGGCGTGAGCGACGCAGATCCTCCCCGCGACGGGGGAGGAAGCTTGGCCAGCGCCTGCCGCGCGGTGCTGCTGACCGCCGATCCCGCCGCCAAGGTGCGCGTCGCGCGGGCGGCGGCGCGCGACTGGCGGCTCGGCCGGATCGCGTGGCGCTTCGACGTGGCGATGCCCGCGCGGCCGGCGCGCGGGCCGCGCCCGGAGCTGCTGCCGCCCTCGCACATGCCGCGCCGGGGCAAGGCGGGGAGCGCCGCCGGCCGGGTCGCGCTGCTCCATGCGCTCGCGCACATCGAATATGTCGCGACCGACCTCGCGTTCGACCTGGTCGGGCGTTTCGGCGGCGGCTTTCCGCGCGCCTTCGCCGACGAGTGGATGGCGGTCGCCGCCGACGAGGCGATGCACTTCGCGATCCTCGACCGCCGGCTGCGACAGCTCGGCAGCGTCTACGGCGCGCTGCCCGCGCATGACGGGCTGTGGGAAGCGGCGGCGGCGACCGCGCACGACGTGCGCGCGCGCCTTGCGGTGGTGCCGATGGTGCTGGAG
>CAXUGZ010000125.1:566-5295 GCA_964250685.1 uncultured Sphingomonadaceae bacterium | reverse complement strand
CGCGCCCGCAGGTGATCCTCGTCATCGGCGTCAACGGATCGGGCAAGACCACCACCATCGCCAAGCTCGCGCACCTGCTGACCGAGCAGGATTATTCGGTGATGCTGGTCGCGGGCGACACCTTCCGCGCCGCCGCGATCCAGCAGCTCAGGGTCTGGGCGGATCGCGTTGGAGTGCCGATCATCGCGGGCACCGAGGGCGGCGACGCGGCGGGCCTGGTCTATGAAGGCGTCAAGCGCGGCACCGCCGAGGGGATCGACGTGCTGATCGTCGACACCGCGGGCCGCCTCCAGAACAAGGCCGGGCTGATGGACGAACTCGCCAAGATCAGGCGCGTGCTCGGCCGGCTCAATCCGGCCGCGCCGCACGACGTGGTGCTGGTGCTCGACGCCACCACCGGCCAGAATGGGCTCAACCAGATCGAGGTGTTCAAGGAGGCCGCCGGCGTGACCGGACTCGTCATGACCAAGCTCGATGGCACCGCCCGCGGCGGGGTGCTGGTGGCGGCGGCGGAGCGGTTCGGGCTGCCGATCCACGCGATCGGTGTCGGCGAGGGCGTCGACGACCTGCGCCCGTTCGACGCGGGCGAGGTCGCGCGCGCGATCGCCGGGATCGAGCGGCTGACGCCCGCGAGGGCGCGATGAGCGCGCCCGCGCCACAAGGCGGGATGGGCACGCGCCTCGCGCTCGATCTCGGGCCGCTCGCGATCTATTTCGCCGCTTATTCGTTCAGCCATCACAACATCTTCGCCGCGACGGGGCTGTTCATGGCGGCGACGGTGGCGGCGATGGCGATATCGCTGCTGCGCTTCGGCCACGTCTCGGCGATCCAGTGCTTCTCGGCGGTGATGGTGCTGCTGCTCGGCGGGCTGACCATCTGGCTGCACCAGGACTGGATCATCAAGGTCAAGCCGACGATCTATTACTTGACCGTGGCGAGCGTGCTGCTGTTCGGCCTCGCCACGCGCCGTCCGACGCTCCAGCTCGTGCTGGGCCAGGCCTATCCGGGGCTGACGGCGGAGGGGTGGCGGCTGCTCTCGCGCAACTGGGCGGTGTTCTTCCTCGTGCTCGCGGGCGCGAACGAACTGGTGTGGCGCAGCTGCTCGACGAGCGTGTGGCTCAGCTACAAGATCTGGGGCTCGCTTCCCGCGACGATCGCGTTCGCGATGGCGAACGTGCCGATGCTGATGCGCCACGGCCTCGCCGCCGACGCCGCCGGCGATCCGGCCGCGCTTCCGCCGGAGGAGTGACGGCGCTCCGCCAAAGCTCCTCCCCGGAAGGAGCATTGCAAAATCGATCGGTCACCCCGGACCCGTTCCGGGGTCCACCGCGCCGCATATCCCGAGCCCCTGAGTGTGCGGATAGGTGGATGCCGGAACAGGTCCGGCATGACGGGAAGAGCAGGTGCCAGGGCACCTTCGCAGCGATCCCCCGGAGGAGTGAACCGCGCGAGCGGTTGACATCAGCGCGCGGGGCTCTAGTGCCGCCGGCGGGCCACGCCGTCCCAACGCGGCGCGTGCTCTCTGCGAGGAGAGTTTGACCGTGACTGACTTCCCCAAGCCGGGCCATAGGCCCGCGCGTCCCCATTTTTCGTCGGGCCCCTGCGCCAAGCCCCCCGGCTGGCATGCCGACGGGCTCGCCACCGCCAGCCTCGGCCGGTCGCACCGCTCCAAGCTCGGCAAGAGCCGCATCGTCCACGCGATGGACATGACGCGCCACATCCTGCGCATTCCCGCGGGCCACCGCATCGGCATCGTCCCCGCCTCCGATACGGGCGCGGTCGAGATGGCGCTGTGGTCGATGCTGGGCGCGCGGCCCGCGACGATGCTCGCCTGGGAGAGTTTCGGCGAGGGCTGGGTGACCGACGTGGTCAAGCAGCTCAAGCTCGACGCCAGGGTGGTGACCGCACCTTATGGCGAACTTCCCGATCTCGCCGAGATCGACTGGTCGGGCGACGTGGTGTTCACCTGGAACGGCACTACCAGCGGAGTGCGCGTTCCCGACGGCGATTGGATCGCCGACGACCGCCAGGGCCTCGCCATCTGCGACGCGACCTCGGGCGTGTTCGCGGCGGACCTGCCGTGGGACAAGCTCGATGTCGTCACCTTCTCGTGGCAGAAGGTGCTCGGCGGCGAGGGGGGCCACGGCGTGCTGGTGCTGGGCCCGCGCGCGGTCGAGCGGCTCGAAAGCTACGTCCCCGCCTGGCCGCTCCCCAAGATCTTCCGCATGACCAAAGGCGGCAAGCTCGTCGAGGGCATCTTCAAGGGCGACACGATCAACACGCCCTCGATGCTCGCGGTCGAGGATTATATCTGGAGCCTCGAATGGGCGCTCGGCCAGGGCGGCCTCGCCGCGCTGATCGAGCGCGCCGACGCCAATGCCACCGCACTCGACGCCTGGGTGCAGGCGACCGACTGGATCGAGCATCTCGCCCCCGATCCCGCGACGCGATCGAACACCAGCGTCTGCCTCAAATTCGCCGACGCCGCGGTCGAGGGACTGGACGAGGAGGCGCAGCTCGCGCTCGTCAAGAAGATCGCCGCGTCGCTCGAGGCGGAGGACGCCGCCTACGACGTCGCCGGCTATCGCGACGCGCCGCCGGGCTTGCGCGTCTGGTGCGGCGCGACGGTCGATACCGCCGACATCGAGGCGCTCGGCCCCTGGCTCGACTGGGCCTTCCACACCGCGCGCGGCGCCTGAAGCCCTCTCCCCTACGGGGAGAGGGTTGGGAGAGGGGCCGACGTAGCAGCCTCTCGCCAACCTCGCCCCGACTCCCCCTCTCCCCGACCCTCTCCCCCAAGGGGAGAGGGAGATAGGAAGCAAACATGCCCAAGGTATTGATTTCCGACAAGATGGACCCGCGCGCGGCGCAGATCTTCCGCGAGCGCGGCGTCGAGGTGGACGAGATCACCGGCAAGACCCGCGACGAGCTGATCGCGATCATCGGCGATTATGACGGGCTCGCCATCCGCTCCGCCACCAAGGTCACCAGGGAGGTGATCGCCGCCGCCCCCCGCCTCAAGGTGGTCGGCCGCGCGGGGATCGGGGTCGACAATGTCGACATCCCCGCCGCGTCCGCCGCGGGGGTCGTCGTGATGAACACCCCGTTCGGCAATTCGATCACCACCGCCGAGCACGCGATCGCGCTGATGTTCGCGCTCGCCCGGGACCTGCCCGAGGCCGACCGATCCACCCAGGCGGGCAAGTGGGAGAAGAACCGCTTCATGGGCGTCGAGGTGACGGGCAAGACGCTCGGCCTGATCGGCGCGGGCAATATCGGATCGATCGTCGCCGATCGCGCGATCGGGCTGCGCATGAAGGTCGTCGCCTACGATCCCTTCCTCACGCCCGAGCGCGCGATCGAGCTCGGCGTCGAGAAGGTGACGCTCGACGATCTGCTCGCGCGCGCCGACTTCATCACGCTGCACACGCCGCTGACCGACAGCACGCGCAACATCCTCTCGGCGGAGAATCTCGCCAAGACCAAGAAGGGCGTGCGCATCGTCAACTGCGCGCGCGGCGGGCTGATCGACGAGGACGCGCTCAAGGCGGGGCTCGATGCGGGCCATATCGGCGGCGCGGCGCTCGACGTGTTCGTCAAGGAGCCGGCCGAGGCGAGCCCGCTGTTCGGCACGCCCAACTTTATCTCGACCCCGCACCTCGGCGCCTCGACCAACGAGGCGCAGGTCAACGTCGCGATCCAGGTCGCCGAGCAGATGGCCGACTATCTGATGACGGGCGGCATCACCAACGCGCTCAACGTGCCGAGCCTGTCGGCCGAGGAGGCGCCCAAGCTGCGGCCCTATCTGGCGCTGGCCGAGCGGCTGGGCAGCCTCGTCGGCCAGCTCGCGCACGACAATCTCACGCGCATCGCGATCGAGGTAGAGGGTGCTGCCGCCGAGCTCAACATCAAGCCGATCACCGGCGCGGTGCTCGCGGGGCTGATGCGCGTCTATTCGGACACGGTGAACATGGTCAACGCGCCCTATCTCGCGCGCGAGCGCGGGCTCGACGTGCGCGAGGTGCGCCACGATCGCGAGGGCGATTACCACACGCTTGTGCGCGTCTCGGTGCAGACCAGCCAGGGCGAGCGCTCGGTCGCGGGCACGTTGTTCGCCAATTCGCAGCCGCGCCTGGTCGAGATCTTCGGGGTCAAGGTCGAGGCCGATCTCGCCGGGCGGATGCTGTACGTGGTCAACGAGGACGCGCCCGGCTTCATCGGCCGGCTCGGCACGACGCTGGGGCAGGCGGGCGTGAACATCGGCACCTTTCACCTCGGCCGCCGCGCGGCGGGCGGCGAGGCGGTGCTGCTGCTCTCGGTCGACCAGCCCGTCGACGGCGCACTCGATCAGGTCAAGGCGCTCCCCGGCGTCAAGCAGGTGCGCGCGCTGGCGTTTGCATGAGTGGCAGCGCGCGCAAAGCAGGCTAAGGGGCGCGCGTGACCATCGCTCCCGGCCTCCTCCCCGAAGGGTTGCGCGATCGCCTTCCCCCGCAGGCCGAGGCGGCGTCGCGGCTGATGCATCGCGTGGTCGTTGCGATCGGGCGGCACGGCTATGCGCGCGTGCTGCCGCCGCTCGCCGAGTTCGAGGAGAACCTCGTCGGCCGGCTCAAATCGGGGCGCGCGCAGGATCTGCTGCGGATGGTCGATCCGGTGTCGCAGCGCATGCTGGCGCTCAGGCCCGACATCACCGCGCAGATCGGGCGGATCGCGGCGACGCGGATGGCGCACC
>CAXUGZ010000125.1:0-556 GCA_964250685.1 uncultured Sphingomonadaceae bacterium | reverse complement strand
GCAGGCGGGCGCCGAGCTGATCGGCAACGACGGCGTTGCGGCGGTGAGCGAGGTGATCCGCGTCGCGCTCGACGCACTCGCGGCGGCGGGGGTGCGCGACATCACCGTCGACCTCACGCTTCCCGATCTGGTCGAGACGCTGGCCGCCGACGCACTGCCGATCGCGCCCGACGCGGTGGCACAGGTGCGCGCCTTGCTCGACGCCAAGGATGCGGGCGGGCTCGCGGCGGCGGGCGCGGACGCCTATCTGCCGCTGCTGCTCGCCGCCGGACCGATCGACGCCGCGCTCGAACGGCTGCGCGCGCTCGATCGCACGCAGGCGCTCGACAGCCGGCTCGACGCGGTCGAGCGCATCGCCGCCGCGATCGGCGATGCCGCCACGCTCACGCTCGATCCGACCGAGCGGCACGGCTTCGAATATCAGAGCTGGATCGGCTTCTCACTGTTCGGCGCGGGGCTGGCGGGCGAGATCGGGCGCGGCGGCAGCTACGCGATCGTGCACGCCGACGGGCGCGAGGAGCCCGCGGTGGGCTTCTCGCTCTACCTCGATCCGCTG
>CAXUGZ010000124.1:0-5317 GCA_964250685.1 uncultured Sphingomonadaceae bacterium | reverse complement strand
CGATCGTGCGGGGCGCACGGTCGCCTCGCTGCTGCTCGGGCTCTACGACGAGGCGGGCCGCCTCAACCATGTCGGCTTCACCTCGGCGATCCCGCGCGAGGAGCGCGCCGCGCTCACCGCGCGGCTCGAAGCGCTGATCGCGCCGCCCGGCTTCACCGGCAACGCGCCGGGCGGCCCGAGCCGCTGGTCGACCGAGCGCTCGGCCGAATGGCAGCCGCTGCGCCCCGAGCTGGTGGTGGAGGTGCGCTACGATCAGGTCACCGGCTGCCGCTTCCGCCACGGCACCCAGCTCGTCCGCTGGCGGCCCGACAAGGCGCCCGGGCAATGCCGCATGGACCAACTCGCGCGCGAGCTGAAGCCCGCCGAGTTGGAGGAGCTGCTGGGGGTTTAGGTCCTGACCCGGTACGGGGAGGACCTCAGGCGGTCTCGCGCCCGATCAGGTGCGCGAACGTCTCCTTGACCTTGGCGATGCCGAACTTCCACGCCTGGCCCAGCTCGACGTGCGGCATCGTCGGGATTTCCGCCGGGTTGACCATCGCGTGGAGGATCGCCGGGCCGGGCGCCGCGAGGAAGGCGCGGATCGTCTCGGCGAGCCGCGCGGGATCGCGCACGGTGAAACCCTCCGCTCCGCAGATGCGCGCGAAACCGGCGAAATCGAGGTTCGGAAAGGCGGCGCCCTTCGCCGCGGGATTGCCCGCGCCCTCCATCTCGAGATGGACCAGCCCCCAGCCGGCATTGTCGTACACCACGGCCTTGATCGGCAGGTCGTGCTCGACCGCGGTCATGAACTCGCCGAGCAGCATGGTCATTCCGCCGTCGCCGACGTGAAGGATCACCTGGGCGCCGCGATCGAGCGCCTGGATGCCGTTGGCGATGCCCAGACCCGTGCCCACCGCCGCGTTGTTGAACGAGCCACAATGGCGCTGGCTGCCCCGCTGGCGCGTCCAGTTCGCGGCCCACAGGGTCACCTCGCCGGTGTCGGTGACGAACACCGCATCGTCGCGCGCATGATCGCTGACGAGCCGCGCCACCGCCTGCGGATGGATCAGGCCCGCGCTGCGCGCCGGATCGGCCTTCTGGTCGAGCATCGTGTCCCAGTCGGCGCGGTCGCGGGCGACCTTGTCCAGGAAGCTCGTGTCGCTCCGCTGCGGCAGTCCTTCGAGCAGCATCGCGAGCGCGGGGCGGACCGATCCGACCACGCCAAGCGCGATCGGGGTGCGCCGGCCAAGCGCGATCGCGCGCTCGTCGATCTGGATGACGCGCCCCTTCCTGGGCAGGAAGTCGGTATAGGGGTAATCGGTGCCGAGCATCAGCATCAGATCGGCATCGTGCAGCGCATCGACGCCCGGCCGTCCGCCGATCAGGCCCACCCCGCCGATCCAGCGCGGATCGTCATACGCCATGATGTCCTTGGCGCGGTAGGTGTGCATCAGGGGCGCGCGCAGCCGATCCGACAGCGCGGCCAACTCCGCCTTGGCGCCGTGGCAGCCGTTGCCGCAGAACACCGCCACGGTCGCGGCATCGGCGATCATCGCGCGTGCGGCGGCGACGTCGTCGGGCGACGGCGCGACCTCGGGGCGCGGCCGGAGCGAGGCGAGGCTCGGCACCGGCCCGGGCGCCTTCTCCATGAATATGTCGGGCGGGAGCGAGAGGTGCGCCACGCCGCGCGCGCCATAGGCCTGCGCGATCGCCTGGTGGAACACCGCCGGCGCCTGCTCGGCCGAGGCGACGAGCTGCGAATAGACCGCAACGTCCTTGAACAAAGCGACCGGATCGTCCTCCTGCAGCCCGTCGGTGCCGCGCTTGGCGCTCTCGACATGGCCCGAGATGGCGAGCACCGGCGCATGGTCCTTGCGCGCCTCGTACAGCCCGGCGACGAGATGGTTGCCGCCTGGCCCGGTGGTGCCGCAGCACACGCCCAGGCGTCCCGTCAGCTTGGCCTGCCCCGCCGCCGCGAGGGCCGCGCCCTCCTCGTGCCGCACCCCCACCCATGCGATGCGCCCGTCGCGGCGAATCGCGTCGGTGAACGGGTTGAGCGCATCGCCGACGATGCCGAAGATGTGACGCACGCCGACCTGCGCGAGCGTGTCGACCAGCAGTTCGGCGACGGTCTGGGCCATTGGGAGCTGTCTTTCGAGGAGGGGGACGATGCGCGCTCAACGCCCGCCGGCGTGCCGGGCTCCGCGCCCGACGCCCGCTTGACCGCCGCGCGCGCGCGCGCCACCGCACGCGCCGATGCCGCGCCGCCTCGCCATCGAGATCGGCATCGTCGCCGCCGCCGCGCTGCTCGCGCTCGCCGCGCGGCTCTGGCTGATCGGCATCTACCTGATCCCGTCCGAATCGATGCTGCCGACGCTGCTGCCGGGCGATTACGTGCTGGTCGAGAAATGGCGGGCGCCCGGGCGCGGCGACGTGATCGTGTTCCACGCGCCGCCCACGGGCAGGCATGATTACGTCAAGCGGCTGATCGGCTTGCCCGGCGACCGCGTCGCGCTGCGCGGCGGCGTGCTCGTCCTCAACGGCCGCGCGGTGCCGCGTCGGCGTCTGGCGGATGTGATCGCGCCGTGCCTCCCCCCGGGCCGCGCCTGCCGCTACCGCCGCTATCGCGAGACGCTGCCCGGCGGGCGGAGCTACGACGTGCTCGATCTCGGCCCCGGCGCCGGCGACGCGTTCGGGCCCGTGACCGTTCCGCGCGGCCGCCTGTTCCTGCTCGGCGACAATCGCGACCTCTCGGCCGACAGCCGCTTTCCGGCGCGCGACGGCGGCGCGATCGGCATGGTGCCCGTCGCCGCGATCGTCGGGCGGGGCGGCGTCACGCTCGTCTCGATCGGACGCGGCGCGATCCGATGGGGCCGCACGGGCACGCGATTTTGACAGCGCGGCGCACGCGGCTAGAGCCGGGGCGATGCCGCACGACCCCGCCCTCGTCGCCTGGATCCGCGCGACGCTCGACCATGAGCCCGCCGACCCCGCGCTCTACGCGCGCGCGCTCACCCACGGCAGCCAGGGCGGCCCGAGCTACGAGCGGCTCGAGTTCCTGGGCGATCGCGTGCTCGGCCTGTCGGTCGCGGCGTGGCTCTACGGACACTTTCCCGACGAGGCCGAAGGCAAGCTCTCCGCGCGGCTCAACGCGCTGGTGAGCCGCGAGACCTGCGCCGAGGTGGGGCGCGAGCTCGGCGTGCCCCGGCACCTCATCCTCGGCAAGCAGGCGCGCGACGACGGCGCGCAGCTCAGCGACAACGTCGTCGGCGACGCGGTCGAGGCGCTGATCGGCGCGCTGTTCTGCGAGACCGACTACCGCACCGCCTCCGCCTTCGTGCGCCGCGCCTGGGGCGGGAAGCTCGACCTCGCGAGCGAGGCGCCCAAGCATCCCAAGTCCGCGCTCCAGGAATGGGCCGCGGCGCATCGCTGCAAGCCGCCGGTATACACGCTCGCCGGACGGCACGGCCCGCATCACGCGCCCGTCTTCACCGTCGCGGTCGCGGTGGAGGGGCCGGGCGGCGGCAGCGCATCGGCCGAGGGCGGCTCCAAGCAGGAGGCGGAAAAGGACGCCGCGACCGCACTGCTCGCGATGCTGCGATGAGCGACGCGGCCACTCCCACGCGATGCGGCCTGGTCGCGGTGGTCGGCGCGCCCAATGCGGGCAAGTCGACCCTCGTCAACGCGCTCGTCGGGCAGAAGGTGGCGATCGTCAGCCCCAAGGCGCAGACCACGCGCGCGCGGCTGATGGGGGTCGCGATCGAGGGCGCGAGCCAGATCCTGCTGGTCGACACGCCCGGCATCTTCGAGCCGCAGCGCCGGCTCGATCGCGCGATGGTCGCCGCCGCGTGGGGCGGGACCGAGGGCGCCGACCTCGTCGCCCTGGTGATCGACGGCAAGGCCAAGCTCAACCGCCGCACGCGCAGCCTTGCCGAGGCGGTGGCGGCGCGGCCCGAAGCGCGCATCGTCATCCTCAACAAGGTCGATATCGCCGACAAGGAGCCGCTGCTCGGGCTCGCCGCCGAGCTGCAGGCGATGCTCGCGCCCGAGGCGATCTACATGGTGTCCGCGCTCACCGGCGACGGCATCGCCGGGCTCAAGCGGGATCTCGCCGCGCGCGTGCCCGAGGGGCCGTGGCATTTCCCCGTGGACCAGGTCTCCGACGCGACCGAGCGGATGCAGGCGGCGGAGGTGACGCGCGAGCAGCTCTACCTCCAGCTCCACGCCGAGCTGCCTTATGCGAGCGCGGTCGAGACCGAGCAATACGAGGAGCGGCGCGACGGATCGGTCGCGATCCACCAGCAGATCCTGGTGGCGCGCGAGACGCAGAAGGCGATCATCCTGGGTGCGCGCGGCGCGCGTCTCAAGGAGATCGGCAGCCGCGCGCGCGCCGAACTCACCGCGATCACCGGGCGCCGGGTCCACCTGTTCCTCCACGTCAAGGTCAACCCGCGCTGGGAGGAGGATCGCGGACTGTATCGCGAGATCGGGCTCGACTGGGTCGAATGAGCCACACCACGATCGCCACCTACAACGTCAACGGCATCAACGGACGGCTGCCCGTGCTGCTGCGCTGGCTGGGCGAGGCGCGGCCCGACATCGTCTGCCTGCAGGAGCTGAAGGCGCCCGATGAGAAGTTCCCCGCCGGCGCGATCGCGGCCGCGGGCTATGAGGCGATCTGGCAGGGGCAGAAGAGCTGGAACGGGGTCGCGATCCTCAGCCGCGTCGGCACGCCGGTCGAGACGCGGCGCGGCCTGCCGGGCGACGCGAGCGACCTCCACAGCCGCTACATCGAGGCGGCGGTCGACGGCATCCTGGTGGGCGGGCTGTACCTGCCCAACGGCAATCCGCGCCCCGGGCCCAAATTCGATTACAAGCTCGCCTGGTTCGATCGGCTGATCGCGCACGCCGCCGGCCTGCTCGCGACCGGCATGCCGGTGGTGCTGGCGGGCGACTTCAACGTGATGCCGACCGAGCTGGACGTCTACAAGCCCGAGCGCTGGCTGGACGACGCGCTGTTCGCGCCCGAGGTGCGCGCGGCCTATGCGCGGCTGCTGGAGCAGGGCTGGACCGACGCGCTGCGGACGCTCCACCCCGATGCCGCGATCTACACCTTCTGGGATTATTTCCGCAACGCCTTCGCGCGCGACGCCGGCCTGCGCATCGATCACCTGTTGCTCAGCCCCGCGCTCGCCCCGCGCCTGCGCGCCGCGGGCGTGGAGCGGCAGGTGCGCGGCTGGGACAAGACCAGCGACCACGCACCGACATGGGTCACGCTGGACAGGAACTGAGCCGCACCGCCGGTTCAGGCGTGCTTGACCTGCTGGAGCCGCTGGAA
>CAXUGZ010000123.1:0-5335 GCA_964250685.1 uncultured Sphingomonadaceae bacterium | reverse complement strand
TTGCCTGGGCCGAAAGCCAGCGCGCCTGGATCGAGGCCGCGCTCGCGGCGCTCCCCGTGGCGCAGCCGCTCGGCCCCGGCGCGACGCTCCCGCTCGAGGGCGAGCGCGTGACGATCGAGTGGCGGGCGGGAGCGCGAAGCGTGCGGCGCGAGGGCGATCGGCTGGTCGTGGGCGGCCCGGCCGAGCTGGCGGGCCAGCGCGTGCTGCGCTGGCTGCGGGCCGAGGCGGCGCGGCTGCTCGATGCCGAGACGCGCGCCGCCGCCGCGCGCGCGGGCGTGACGGTCGGCAGGGTTAGGATCGGCGACGCGCGCACGCGCTGGGGAAGCTGCTCGTCCGCCGGCGACATCGCCTACACGTGGCGGCTGATCCTCGCGCCGGTCGCGGTGCGGCAGGCGACGGTCGCGCACGAGGTCGCGCACCGGCTGCACATGCACCACGGCGCGGCCTTCCACGCCGCCGTCGCCGAACTGCTCGGGCGCGAGCCCGTGGCCGAGCGCCGCTGGCTCAAGGCCAACGGCGCCCGGCTGCACGCGGTCGGGCGGCCCGACTGACGCGCGGCGCGCGCGGTCAGTTCTGCAGGTTGGCCGGAACCTTGCCGCCATTCTTGGCGAGCTGCTGCATCACCGCTTTGTGCAGTGCAATATTTTCCTCCGCGCTGCCGTCCGCGCCGGCATGGATGTTGAGTTCGTTGGCGAGCGCCTTGCGCGCGGCGAGGCTCGAATCCAGGCCGAGCAGCGTGAGCAGGTCGACGATCGAGGTCCGCCAGTTGCTCGGCTTGCCGTAGGCCGCGGCCTTCTGCGTGAGCACCGCCTCGACATCGACCGGCGCCGGCGCTGCTGCCGGAGCGGGCGCCGGGGCGGGCGCCCCCGCCGGCGCGGCATGCGCGGCGGGAGCCGCCGGAGCGGGAGCGGGAGCGGCCGCGTGTCCGCCGAAAATCGCGTTCTTGATGCTCTCGAAGATGCTCATCGTCGCTCCTGGTCTGCGTGGAAGTCTGCGTGGAAGCGCATCAACGACCGACCGGCGCCGATCGGTCCATCGGCCGCTGCGCATGCATGCGGCGCAATCGCTGCGCGCTCCTTCTCACTCGCCTTCGCACTCGCAGCATGGAAATGACGCGCCGCACAACACAAACGATCAGCGAGAGGGCAACCCCAGTTACGGAGATTGCCATGACCAAGCTCGTTCTCACCGTCCTCGCCGGCGCCACCCTCGCGGCATCCGCCTGCGCCGCTCCCCTAGGCCAGCAGATGCGGTTCACGCGCGACGGCGTCACCTATGTCGCCAACGTCACCGATCGCGACGCGGCACGCTACATCTCCGGTTACGAGCAGAGCAGCGGGCGCCACTTCGCGCTTCGCGTCGCCAAGGGCTACGTCACGGGCACGTTCGACGGCCACGAGGTCGCCTATCGCGTGCCCGCCGCGCTCGCGGTAAGCACCGCCAGCCGCTGACGCAGCGCGCGCCGTCCCACCTATCCTGTCGCGGATCATGGCGCATGGCGCGGCGCCATGATCCGTCGGGCCGGCGGCGTTACGCCGCCACGCGCGCGCCTTCGGGCAAGGCCGCTTTCGCCTGCGCGATGATCGCGCCGAACGCCGCGCCCTCGTTCATCGCCAGATCGGCCAGGATCTTGCGATCGAGGTCGACCCCGGCGAGCTTGAGCCCGTGCATGAACACGCCGTAGGTCAGCCCTTCGGCGCGCACGGCGGCGTTGATGCGCTGGATCCAGAGGCCCCGGAACGAGCGCTTCTTCACCTTGCGGTCGCGATAGGCGTATTGACCCGCTTTCTCCACCGCCTGGCGGGCGATGCGGATCGTGTTCTTGCGGCGGCCGTAATAGCCCTTCGCATCCTCGAGGATGCGCTTGTGCTTCGCGTGCGTGGTTACGCCGCGTTTGACGCGTGCCATGTCCCGCTGCTCCTAATTGAGGCCGTAGGGCGCCCACAGCTTGACGCGGCCGGTATCGGCCACGGCAAGCACGTCGGTCCCGCGGTTCTGGCGGATGTATTTGGCGTTGTGGCTGATCAGCCGGTGGCGCTTGCCCGCCACGCCATGCTTCACCTTGCCGGTGGCGGTGAGCTTGAAGCGCTTCTTGACGCCGCTCTTCGTCTTGAGTTTGGGCATTTTCATCTCCGTATCTGGCGACGTTCAAGCGGACGGCCGCGGCAGCCCATACCGGCCGGGCAGTCCATCAAATCGCGTGGAAGCGCGGGCCTATAGGGCAATGCGCTAGGGCGCGCAACCGTTGCGGAACCGACTCCAAACGTGGCGGTTGACGTGGCATGGCCGATGCTTCGACCGCCGATCAGGCGACCTTCGCTCCCCCGCCGCCGCGTCGTTCGGCCGTCTCGTCTGCGGTGGCATGGGTCGTCTCGATCCTGGCGACCTTGATCGGGCTGATCTTCCTCGCCTGGCTGGTGCTGTTCGTCACCAAGGGCCGGTTCCTGAAGCACAGTTTCGAGAAATATGTGAGTTCCTATGCCGGCCGCGACGTGCGCGTGGCGGGCGATTTCAACCTCTATTTCGATCCGATCGACATCAAGTTCCTGGCCGAGGGGCTGACGATGGCGAACCCCGCCTGGGCGTCGAAACCGAATCTGTTCGCGTCCAAGCTGATCGACACGCGCATCGCGACGATCCCGCTGCTGTTCGGCCAGCAGAAGATCGAGTGGATCAACCTGGTCGACGGCGCCGCCGACCTCGAATGGGACGCGCGACACAAGGCGAACACCTGGACCTTCGGCGGCACCACCCCGCTCAAGATCCCGCTGATTAGGCGCGCAGAGGTCACGGGCACGAACGTGATCTACCGCGATCCGGCGATGAAGGTGTTCGCCACGATCGACTTCGACGCGATCGACGCCAAGAACAGCAAGTTCGCCAACGCGATCCGCTTTTCGGGCGGTGGATCGGTGCGCGGCACGCCCTTCACCGTCAGCGGCAGCCAGAGCTCGCCCAACGAGCTGATGGCGGGCGGGCGCAACCAGTTCGAGCTCCACGCCGCCGCCGCCGACAGCCATCTCGACGTCTCGGGGACTCTGCCCGGCGCGACCGTGATCGAGGGTGCCGACCTGCAGGTGGCGGTGCGCGGCCAGAATTTGCGCCGCCTGGCCGATCTCGCCGGCTTCGCGGTCCCGGACACGCGCGCCTACCGGCTGCGATCGCACCTGACCAAGCAGGGCGACGAATTCCGGTTCACCAAGCTTGCCGGCTCCTACGGCGAAAGCGATCTGGCGGGATCGATGACGGTCAGGCTAGCGCAGGCGGGCGATCCCGATTCGCGCATGAAGCTCACCGCCGATCTCGCGTCGCACCGCGTCGACATGATCGATATCGGGCCGTTCATCGGCTACAATCCCACCGCGCTCGCCACCAAGGGCGCGACCGCCGCCGCGACCACGCAGCACAAGAGCGCGGGCTATCCGCGCATCCTGCCCGACGCGCCGCTGCGGATCGACGCGATCAAGGCGTTCGACGCGCACGTCGATTACAAGGTCGCGCAGGTCAAGCAGCCGTTCGTGCCGGTTTCGAACATCGTGCTCGGGCTCGACCTCGATCATTCGCTGCTCAAGCTCTCGCCGCTCAACTTCGATCTCGCGGGCGGGCATCTCGATTCGGACATCGCGATCAACGCGCGCGTGCCGGCGGTGACCACCGATTACGACATCCGGCTTTCGACCACGCCGCTGGCCACCTTGCTGAAGCGCTTCGGGGTCAACCAGGCGGGAACCACGGGCACGATCCGCGCGCGCGTCAAGATGAAGGGTACGGGCACCACGGTGCGCGATTCGCTCGCCAGCTCGAACGGGCGCATCGCGATCATCCTGCCCAAGGGCACGTTCTGGACCCAATATATCCAGCTCGCCGAATTCGACCTGGGCGTGTTCGTGCAGAAGCTGATGCAGGACAAGCTCAAGAAGCCCGTCCAGGTCAATTGCGGGCTGATCGGCTTCACCGTGCGCGACGGGGTCGCCGCCGCCGATCCGATTCTGATCGATACCAACAAGAACGTGATGACCGCCAAGGGCGGCTTCAGCTTCAAGGACGAATCGATGAGCCTGCTGTTCCGCGCGGACGCGAAGAAGTTCAGCATGTTCTCGGCGCAGTCCCCGTTCGGGATCGGCGGGCATTTCGCGCAGCCCGCCTTCCAGATCGTCACCCCGCAGCTGCTCGCGCGCGGCGGCGCCGCGGTCGCGCTCGGTGTGGTCGGGACGCCGGTCGCGGCGCTGCTTGCCTTCATCGATCCGGGTGACGCCAAGGCGGCGGCGTGCGGGCCGGTGCTCGCGGGCGCCGACGCGGCGGCGCAGCGCACGGTCAAGGGCCAGCCGCGCAAGGATGTCGGTGGCGGCAAGACTGGCGACGTCCAGCAGCAGAAGAAGGATAAGAAGTTCCTCGGCATCAAGCTCTGAGCATCCGACGGACGGTCAATCGGCGGCTGGCGCCGCTGCTGCATCGTGCCTAGATCAGCATCATGTCGGCGGCGCTCTACAACACGGACATCCTCCGGCTCGCGACGAGCATCCCGCATCATGCGCGGCTCGCGGTCGCGCAGGCGACCAGCGAGCGGCGCTCGCCGGTGTGCGGCAGCCGCGTGACGGTGGACGTGGCGCTCGGCCCGGACGGGCGCGTGGCGGCGCTGGGGCAGGAGGTGCGCGCGTGCGCGCTCGGCCAGGCGTCGGCGGCGTTGATGGGTGCGCACGCGCTCGGCCGCAGCGTGGCCGATCTTGAGCAGGCGCGCGACCACCTGACGCAGTTCCTCGGCGGCGCGCGCGACGATCCGGGCGACTGGCCGGGCCTCGCCATCTTCGCGCCCGCGCGCCCGCACAGCGCGCGCCACGCCTCGATCCGCCTCGCCTTCGAAGCGGTGGCCGAGGCTGCCGCCCGCGCCGCCGCCCAAGCACCCGCCGAAGCCCCGCCCGCATGACCGAGACGCTGCTGCGCGACATGGTCATCATGCTCGGCGCGGCGCTGGCGTTCGTACTGCTGTTCCGCAAGCTCGGGCTCGGCGCGACGCTCGGCTACCTGGTCGCGGGTGCGGTGATCGGGCCCGAGGCGCTGCGGCTGGTCGCCGGCGTGGATGCGAAGCTCAGCATCGCCGAGCTCGGTATCACCCTGCTGCTGTTCATCGTCGGGCTCGAGCTCAACCTCACGCGGCTGTGGCGGCTGCGGCGCGACATCTTCGGCTTCGGGCTGGCGCAGGTCGCCTTGTGCGGGGCGGCGCTGGCGGGGGTGCTGTGGCTGAGCGGGTTCAGCGCGGCGGCTTCGGTCGCGCTCGGCCTGCCGCTCGCGCTCTCGTCGACCGCGCAGGTGCTGCCGATGCTGCGCTCGGCGGGCC
>CAXUGZ010000122.1:0-5348 GCA_964250685.1 uncultured Sphingomonadaceae bacterium | reverse complement strand
ATCGCGCTGGTCGGCGCCTCGGACCGCCCGGGCCGGCCGAGCCACAATGTGATGAAGGTGCTCCAGGACTGGGGCTATCGCGTGCTCCCGGTCAATCCGCAGATCACCGGCGAACATATCCACGGCGAATATGTCTGGCGAGAACTCGCGCAGATCGGCGAGCCGATCGACATGGTCGACATCTTCCGCCGTCCGCAGGCCGCGGGCGAGGCGGTGGACGAGGCGATCGCGGCGGGCGCCAAAGCGGTGTGGCTCCAGATCGGCGTGATCAACCATGACGCCGCCCGGCGCGCCGAGGCGGCGGGGTTGAAGGTGGTGATGGACCGCTGCCCCGCGATCGACCTCCCGCGCCTGCGCGTGCCACGCAAGGCATGAGGGGCGGCGGAAGCCGTCACCCCGGACCAGAGCTACCGCACGCTCGCCGCGGTCGCGCGTTCGCTCAGGCGGGCGACCGCGGCGGTGTGGATCGCGGGGGCGCTGATCATCAGGCCGAACGCCTCGGCGCGCGCGCTGTTGTAGCGGATCGGCACGCCGAACGCATCGGTAACGGTGGCGCCCGCCTCCTCCGCGATCAGGGCGGCGGCGGCGATGTCCCATTCGTGGCCCCAGCGCAGGCTGGCGCACAGATCAGCCTCGTCCGCTGCCACCATCGCGATGCGCAGCGCGATCGAATTGGGGCGCGGCACAGGGACGAGGTCGGCGTCGATGCGCGGCAGCGTGTCGGCGGGCACGCGCGCGCCGGGCAGTTCCGGGCGGAGCGAGGCGCGCAGGCCCACGCCGTTGCGCGTCGCCCCCGCCCCCGCCGCGGCGAGCCACGTCTCGCCGCGCGCGGGCGCGGCGAGCACGCCCAGCACGGGCACGCCGCGCTCGACCAGCGCGACCGACACGCACCAGCCGGACCGCCCGCGCAGATAGTCACGCGTCCCGTCGATCGGATCGACCACCCACACGCGCTCGCGCGCGAGGCGCAGATCGGTGTCGGCGGTCTCCTCGGACAGCCAGCCCGCCTGCGGATCGATCTCGCCGAGCCGCCGCATGAGCAATTGATCGACCGCCAGATCGATCTCGCACACCGGGTCGCCCGGCGCCTTTTCCCAGCGGCGGTAATCGGTATGCCAGCGGTCGAGCGCGAGCTTTCCCGCCTCGGCGGCGGCGGCGGCGACCGCGTCGATCAGGCGGTCAGGCACCCGCGACGGTCATTCCGTCGATGCGCACGGTCGGCACGTCGAGCGCGCGGCGGAACACGAGGTCGTCGGCGGGGGTGAGCGCCAGGAACATGTCCACTAGGTTGCCCGCGATCGTGATCTCGGCGACGGGCTCGGCCAGCCGCCCGTCGCGGATCGCGAAGCCCGAGGCGCCGCGGCTGTAATCGCCGGTGACGCCGTTGACCCCCTGCCCGATCAGCTCGGTCACGTAGACGCCGAGGGCGATGTCGCCGAGCAGCGCGTCGACGCTGGCGGTGCCGGCCTCCAGGAACAGGTTGCTCGTGCCCGCGCCGGGCGCGCCGCTGCCGCCGCGCGTCGCGTGGCCGGTGGGGGCGAGCCCGAGCTGGCGCGCCGAGGCGCTGTCGAGCAGCCAGGTGGTGAGCGTCCCGTCGGCGACGATGTCGTGCGGCGCGGTCGGCAGGCCCTCCCCGTCGAACGCGCGGCTGCGTAGCCCGCGCGGACGGTGCGGATCGTCGCGGATGGTGATGCCCGGCGCGAAGATTCGCGTCCCCAGCTTGCCGAGCAGGAAGCTCGTCCGCCGCGCGATCGCCGCGCCCGTGATCGCGCCCGCGAGATGGCCGAGCAGGCTGGTGCCGACGCGCGGATCGAACACCACCGGCATCGGCCCCGAGGCGAGCTTGCCCGGATCGAGCCGCGCCACCGCGCGCTCGCCCGCGCGCCGCCCGATCGGCGCGGCATCCTCGAGATCGGCGAGATGTCGCGCGGAGTGATAGGCATAATCGCGCTGCATGCCGGCACCCTCGCCCGCGATCACGCTCGCCGAGCAGCCATAGCCCGAGCTGGTATAGCCGCGCACGAAGCCGGTGGAGGTGGCGAGCGCGGTCACCGTGCGCCCCGCGCTCGCGCCGGCGCCCTCGCTGTTGGCGACGCCCGCGACCGCGCGCGCGGCATCCTCCGCCTCCAGCGCGCGCGCGCGCAACGCGGCGGGCGCGGGGTCTTCGCCGTCGTCGGGATCGATCGCCACGGGCGCGCCGGTAAGCAGCCGGTCGGCGGGCGCGAGCCCGGCGAACTCGTCCTCGGGCGCCTCGCGCGCCATCGCGGCGGCGCGATCGACCAAAGCGGCGAGTGCGTCATCCGACAGATCGGACGAGGAGACGCTCGCCGAGCGGCGGCCGACGAACAGCCTGAGCCCGATCTCCTCGCCGTCGGAACGCCCGACATCCTCGAGCGCGCCGAGGCGCACCTGCACCTCGGTCGACATCGAGCGGTGATAGACCGCGTCCGCCGCGTCGGCGCCGGCCCGCCGGGCGGCGGCGACGAGAGCGGCGACGCGGGATTCGGCATCGGCGACGGAAATCATCCCGGCCACTTAGGGAGGCGCGCCCGTGAGGTCACCCCTAATTCCGCCCCGCGTTGGGAGGACCAATCAGCGCGCCGTCCCAACCACCACGCAGGCGAGGAACATCAGCAGCCCCGCCACGCGGTTGGACCGGAACCGCGCGAGCGCGTCCGCCGGATCGTCGCGCCGCAGCCCCGCCGCCTGCCAGGCGAGGTGCGCCGCCACGGGCAGCAACGCCGCCAGCGCGAGCGGATCGGGCCGCACGGTCCACAACGCCGCCGCCCACAGCAGCAGCGCCGCCGCATAGAAGCCCGCCACGCCGCCGCGCGCATGGCTGCCGAGCGCGCGCGCGGACGACTTGATCCCCGCCAGCGCATCGTCCTCCACGTCCTGCAGCGCGTAGATCGTGTCATAGCCGATCACCCACGCGATCGATCCCGCGTAGAGCCAGCCCATCGCCGGCGCCGCATGGCCCGTCACCGCTGGCCACCCGACCAGCGCCGCCCAAGAGAAGACGATGCCGAGCCACGCCTGCGGCCACCAGGTGATGCGCTTCATAAAGGGATAGGCGGCGACGGGAGCGAGGCTCGCCAGCGCCAGCCCCTGCGCCGGCCGATCGAGCCGGAGCAGCACCACCAGCCCCACCAGGCACAGCAGCACCAGGAACGCCCACGCCGCGCGCAGCGGGACGCGCCCGCTCGCCAGCGGCCGGCTCGACGTGCGCGCGACGCGCGCGTCGAGATCGCGATCGACGATGTCGTTGTAGACGCACCCGGCGCCGCGCATCGCCGCCGCGCCGAGGGCGAGCCACAGCAGCAGCGGCCAGCGCGCAAAGGCGCCGCCCGCCAGCGCCACCGCCCACGCGCCCGGCCAGTAGAGCAGCCACGCGCCGATCGGCCGGTCGAAGCGCGCGAGCTGGATGAAGTCGCTCAGCCGCCGCGGCAGCGGGGCGAGCTGGCGGCGAAGCTCGCTGTCGGGCACGATCGGCGCGGTCATCGCGCCTGCTCCGCGCCGGCGGCCGCGACCACCCCGTCGATGGCCGCCTCCCAATCGCCATCCAAGCCCGCCCAGAACAACCGCATCGACGGATACCAGGGGGTGGAGGGCGCCATCCGCGGCCAGCGCCAGTCGCCGCCGAAGCTGCGCAGGAGCGTCAGGCACGGCTTGCCCAGCGCGCCCGCGAGGTGCGCGACCGCCGTATCGACCGAGATCACCAGATCGAGAGCGCCGATCAGCGCCGCCGTGTCGGCGAAATCGCGCGCCCCGGTCGCCTCAGGCGCGAGATCGACGACCGTGCCGGGCAGTGCGCGGCGCAGCCGCTCGGCGGCCGCGGGCGGAAGCGACCTCAACCCGTCCATCTTGAGCGCGGGGTTGCCGCGCGTCATGATCCCGATGCGCGGGCGATCGGGCAGCGGCAGCATAAGCGGCGGGGGCGGCGCGGCCAGATAGGGGGCGCTCGGGATGGTGTCCGCCGTCACCCCCGCCAGCCCGGGCAGATCGTTGGAGAGCACGTAGAAATCGGGCGGCGGGAAGCTGACCGTTCCTTCCAGCTCGATCACCGTCGCCGCGCGCAGGCTGTCGCGGAACAGCCGGTACAATGGCGGCTTGGCGAGCAGGAAGACGCGCGCGCCCGCTGCAGCCAGGCCCGGCACGAACCGCACGAACTGGATCTGGTCGCCGAAGCCCTGCTCGGGAATCACCAGGATCCGCTTGCCGGCGGGATGGAAGCTGCGCCACCGCGGCGCGGCCAGATCGGGGAGCGTGTTGCCGGGCTCGCCGGCCTCGAACCGCGCATCGTAGAACGACCACCCCTCGGCATAGCGGCCCTGCGCGAGCAGCGCGGAGGCGAGCGCCAGGCGCGTCGGCGCGTCGGCGGGCGCCACCTCCAGCGTCCGGCGCAGCGCCGCCTCCGCCTCTTCGAAGCGCCCGAGATCGGCGAGCAGGGTCGCCATGTTCTGCAACGCCTTGAAATCGGGGAGCGGTCCCTCGGCCGCGGCGCGATACGCCGCCAGCGCTTCCTCGTACCGGCCCTCCTGCCGCAGGGCCCGCGCGCGCGCGATCGACGCTTCGGATTGCTCGGCGGGCATGACCGGCAGGCCCTTAGCATCGCGCGCGCGAGAAGATAGGAGGAGGCGATGCCCGCTCTCCCCGCCTGGCCGCCCGCAAGCACGCCGCGCCTGTTCGTCGATCACGTGCTCGCCGCGGGCGCGACGCTCGCGCTCGACGGCGCGCAGGCGAACTACCTCGCCAATGTGATGCGGCTGAAGCCGGGGGATCCGGTGCGGCTGTTCGACGACCGCACCGGCGAATGGCTGGCCGAGGTCCGCACGGCGGGGCGGCGCGCGGTGACGCTCGAGGTCGGCGCGCTGCTGCGCACGCGCGAGACGGTGCCCGATCTGTGGCTGCTGTTCGCGCCGATCAGGAAGGGGCGGATCGACTGGCTGGTGGAGAAGGCGACCGAGCTCGGCGTCGCGCGGCTCCAGCCCGTGATTACGCGCCGCACGATCGTCGACCGCGTCAACCTCGATCGGCTGCGCGCGCACATGATCGAGGCGGCCGAGCAATGCGACCGCACCGCTCTGCCCGAACTGGCCGAACCGGCGGGGCTCGACGCGCTGCTGCGCGCATGGGGCGCGGAGCGCGCCCTGCTGTTCGCCGACGAGACCGGCGGAGCGCCGCTCGCCGAGGTAGCGCGCGCGGGCCCGAGCTCGATCCTGATCGGCCCCGAGGGCGGCTTCACCCCCGACGAGCGCGAGCGCGTCCGCGCCACCCCCGGCGCGCGCGCGATCTCGCTCGGCCCGCGCATCCTGCGCGCCGAGACCGCGGTCGCCGCCGCGATCGCA
>CAXUGZ010000121.1:0-5359 GCA_964250685.1 uncultured Sphingomonadaceae bacterium | reverse complement strand
GTGACGCAGCGCGACGGATCGAAGATCACCTTCCTCGATACGCCGGGCCACGAGGCATTCGGCGAGATGCGCGCGCGCGGCGCCGACGTGACCGACATCGTCGTGTTGGTGGTGGCGGGCGACGACGGGCTGCGTCCGCAGACGATCGAATCGATCAACCACATCAAGGCGGCGAACAAGCCGATGATCGTCGCGATCAACAAGATGGACAAGCCCGGCTCGAACGCGCAGCGCATCCGCGAGGCGCTGCTGCAATATGACGTGCAGGTCGAGGCGATGGGCGGCGACACGCAGGACGTCGAAGTTTCGGCCACCGCGAGGACCGGGCTCGACGAGCTGATCGAGAAGATCCAGCTCCAGGCCGAATTGCTCGAGCTCACCGCCAATCCCGATCGCCCCGCCGACGGGGTGGTGATCGAGGCGACGCTCGACAAGGGGCGCGGGCCGGTAGCGACGGTGCTGGTGCGGCGCGGCACGCTCCGGACGGGCGACATCTTCGTCGTCGGCGCCGAGAGCGGCAAGGTGCGCGCGCTGATCGACGACAAGGGCAAGCAGGTGAAGGCGGCGGGGCCGTCGGTCCCGGTCGAGGTGCTCGGCCTGTCGGGCGTGCCGCTCGCCGCCGATCCGCTGTCGGTGGTGGAGAGCGAGGCGCGCGCGCGCGAAGTCGCCTCGTACCGCGCGGGCGTGATCCAGCAGAAGCGCACCACGTCCGCGCCCGCCAGCCTCGAATCGATGTTCTCGGCGCTGCGCGAGCAGCAGGCGCAGCAATTCCCGCTGGTCGTCAAGGCCGATGCGCAAGGCTCGGTCGAGGCGATCGTGGGCTCGCTCAACAAGATCTCGACCGATCTCATCCAGGTCCGCATCCTCGCATCGGGCGTGGGCGGGATCACTGAGAGCGACGTCAACCTGGCGGCCGCGTCGAAGGCGCCGATCATCGGCTTCAACGTGCGCGCCAACGCCAAGGCGCGCGAGATCGCGACGCGCGACGCGGTCGCGCTCAAATATTACGACGTGATCTACGATCTGCTCGACGACATCCGCGCGGCGATGGCGGGGCAGCTCGGTCCCGAATATTTCGAGACCGTGGTCGGGCGCGCCGAGGTGCGCGAGGTGTTCTCCGCAGGCAAGCACGGCAAGGCGGCGGGGCTGCTCGTCACCGAGGGTTTCATCCGCAAGGCGCTGCGCGCGCGCCTCACGCGCGACGACGTCATCGTCTACAACGGCTCGATCGCCTCGCTCCGCCGCTTCAAGGACGACGTGCCCGAGGTTCGCGCGGGGCTCGAATGCGGCATCACGCTCGAGAATTCGGTCGACGTGAAAGCGGGCGACTTCCTCGAGACGTTTGAGGTCGAGGAGCGCGAGCGGACCTTGTAGTGCAGATGACAGCGGCGGATACCGTCGGCTAGACCTCCTTTCGGCGCGCTACCCGCGCGTCGAAAGGAGGTGATCCGCATAGATCAAAATGCCACAGCAACTCTGGTGCTCGGCGTAGCGATGCTTGTCGTCGCTATCGTCGGTTTGATGATCAAGATCATCGAACTGACCCGCCGCTAGGCCGGTGAGGGACCCGGCGCTAGAACGTCGGGTCCCAATAAGATTTGAGCCCGAGTGCTAGAACACCCGGGCTCAGGAGGCGATACATAGATCGTCACAGCAACGTACGCATAGATAAACTACCGGGACCTCCGTTGCAAGATGCGCCAGACCGACACCTCCGAAACGCGCTCGGTGCGCCTGCTGCGCGTGGGCGAGCAGGTGCGCCATGTGCTCGCCGATATCCTGATGCGCGGCGACGTGCATGACGAGACGCTGGCCGGCCACCTCGTCTCGGTGACCGAGGTGCGCATGTCGCCCGACCTGCGCCACGCGACCGTGTTCGTGAAGCCGCTGCTCGGTGGGGACGAGGCCGACGTGCTGAAGGCGCTGCGCACCAACACCGCCTATTTCCAAGGCGCGGTCGCGCGCGCGGTCAACCTCAAATACGCCGCCAAGCTCAAGTTCCTGCCCGACGCGAGCTTCGAAGAGGGCGAGCGGATCGACGCGCTGCTGCGCTCCAGCCCGGTCGCGCGCGATCTCGAGGAATGAGGGTGACGCGCGTCGGCCCGGTGATCGCCACCCTGCTGCTGGCGAGCGGCGCGCAAGCCGCCGGCCCGCCCGTCTTCCCCTATCCGCCGCTGAGCGTGATCGCCGATCCCGCGCCGGACGCCGCCGTCCCCGCATCGATGGCCGCGTTCCAGCTGCCGAGCCACGGCGCGATGATGAATGCGGTGTTCTATCTGGCGGCGGGCGCGGGCAGCCATCCGACGCTGCTGCTGCTCCACGGCCTGCCCGGCAACGAGCAGAATCTCGATCTGGCGCAGGCGGCGCGGCGCGCGGGCTGGAACGTGCTGACCTTCCATTATCGCGGCAGCTGGGGGAGCCAGGGCGGCTTCTCGTTCGCGCATTGCGTCGAGGATGCCGCGGCCGCGCTCGCCTTCCTGCGCTCGCCCGATGCGGTGCGGCGCTACCGCATCAACCCCGATCGCATCGTCGTCGCGGGGCACAGCCTGGGCGGGATCGTCGCCGCGCGGGTGGCGGCGGACGACGATGCGGTCGCGGGCAGCTTCCTGATCGATCCCGCGGACGTCGCCGCGATCGGCCGCAGCTTCGCCGATCCCGCGGCCAAGCGCAGCTTCGTCGAGGGCGAGCTGCGCGGCGACGTGCCCCCGCTCGCGGGCACCAGCGTCGACGCGCTCGCCGACGAGACCGCGCGCGCGGGCGCGACGCTCGATCTGGTCGCTGCCGCGCGCGGGCTCGCCGATCGGCCGCTGGTCATCATCGGCGCCGAGCGCGGGATCGGCTTCATGGGCAGGGCGGCGGCACAGGCGGCGGTCGCGGCCGGGGGCAAGTGGGTCCAGTCGGCGACGTGGGCGACCGACCACAGCTTCTCCGACATGCGGATCGCGCTCGCGGCGAGGCTGGTCGACTGGCTGTGGACGGTGCCGCCGCGCGCGACCTCGTTCACCGGGCCCGGCTGGAGCGAGGGCAACGTGTTCGCGCGGATCGTGCGCGGCGAGCTGCCGGTCGCCAAGGTCTACGAGGACGGCGCCGTGCTCGCGTTCATGGACAACCATCCCGAAAGCACCGGCCACGTGCTCGTCATCTCCAAGACCGCGCGCGCGCGCAACGTGATGGAGATCGCGCCCGCGGACTTCGCCGCGGTGATGACCGTCGCGCGCCGCATCGCGATCGCCGAGCGCCGCGCGTTCGCGCCGACGGGCGTGATCATCCAGCAGAATAACGGCAATGCGGGCAGCGTGCCGCACCTCCACGTCCACGTCTATCCGGTCTATGGCGACGTGCCCTCGCTCTCCACGACCGCCAGGGAGGTGCCCGTGGCCGAGCTCGAGCAGGTCGCCGCGAAGATCCGCGCGGCCTTGCCGTAGCGCGTCGGGTGCATGGCTGGCTGATCCTCGACAAGCCCGTCGGCCTGGGCTCGACGCAGGCGGTCGCGGCGGTCAAGCGCGCGCTGCGTGCCGGCGGCTACGCCAAGACCAAGGTTGGCCATGGCGGCACGCTCGATCCGCTCGCCAGCGGCGTGCTCCCGATCGCACTCGGCGAGGCGACCAAGCTCTGCGGCCGCATGCTCGACGCGGACAAGGCGTATGACTTCACGATCCGCTTCGGCAGCGCGACCGACACGCTCGATGCCGAGGGCGCGGTGGTGGCACAGAGCGCAATACGGCCGACGCGCGCGCAGGCGGAAGCGGTGCTGGCGCGCTTCACCGGGCCGATCGGCCAGACGCCGCCCGCCTTTTCCGCGCTCAAGGTCGGCGGACGCCGCGCCTACGATCTCGCGCGCGCGGGCGAGGCGGTGGTGCTCGCGCGGCGGGAGGTGGTGGTGCACGCGCTCAGTTCCTCCCCCGCAGGGGGAGGGGGACCGCCGCCGAAGGCGGTGGTGGAGGGGTATCCCCCTATCGGCAGCGCGATACCCCTCCACCAGCCTGCGGCTGGTCCCCCTCCCCCTGCGGGGGAGGAACTTAGCGAGATCACGCTTTCCGCGCTCGTCTCCAAGGGCACCTACATCCGCAGCCTCGCGCGCGACATCGCGCAGGCGCTCGGCACGGTCGGCCATGTCGTCATGCTCCGCCGCACCAAAGCGGGTCCGTTCACGCTCGCGCATGCGATATCGCTGGACATAGTGGATGATATCGCTAGTGCGGCACGGCTGCAGGAGCTGCTTCTGCCGCTGACGGCGGGGCTGGACGACATCCCGGCTCTTGCCCTCACCCCCGATCAGGCCGCCGCGCTCCGCCAGGGACGCACGCTGTTCGGGATCGCGGCACCACCGGGGCTTTCACTCGCGATGCTCGGCGACACGCTCGTGGCGCTGGTCGAGATCGGGATCGAGACGAAGGTGGTGCGCGGCTTCAACCCGATGTCGGAGACGTGAACCCATGACCATTACCGCCGTGCGCAAGGCCGAAGTCATCAAGGACAATGCCCGCAACGAGGGCGACACCGGCTCGCCCGAGGTGCAGATCGCGATCCTCACCGAGCGGATCGTCAACTTGACCGAGCATTTCAAGACGCACGCCAAGGACAATCATTCGCGCCGCGGGCTGCTGATGATGGTCAACAACCGCCGCACCCTGCTCGCCTACCTCAAGAAGGAGGATGGCGAGCGCTACGCGGCGCTGATCGCCAAGCTCGGCTTGCGCAAGTAACCAGGAGGGGCGGGCCGGGAGGTCCGCCTCTTTGTCATCCCGGGCTCGTCCCGGGATCCACCCTGCCGCCGGAGCGATCCTGGCGGTGGATGCCGGAACAAGTCCGGCATGACGGCAGACATGGGACCGCCCAGCAGTTCGGCTGATGGTCCAGGGGACGCAACAGTCCCGCACCGCTGCTGGCCGGTAGCCAGCCACTAAAGGCCCCGCCAGCAATCCGGCTGCCGGGCGAAGGAAAAAGAATGTTCGATATCAAGAAGAGCGAAATCGAGTGGGGCGGCAAGACGCTGACGCTCGAGACGGGCCGCGTCGCCCGCCAGGCCGACGGCGCCGTGATGGCGACGCTGGGCGAGACGGTGGTGCTGTGCGCGGTCACCGCCGCGCGCTCGATCAAGGAGGGGCAGGATTTCTTCCCGCTCACCGTCCACTATCAGGAAAAATATTCGGCGGCCGGCCGCATCCCCGGCGGCTTCTTCAAGCGCGAGCGCGGCGCCACCGAGAAGGAGACGCTGACCAGCCGTCTCATCGACCGCCCGATCCGCCCTTTGTTCCCCGAAGGCTTCTACAACGAGATCCTGTGCATCGCGCAGGTGCTTTCCTATGACGGCGAGAACGAGCCCGACATCCTCGCGATGGTCGCCGCCTCCGCCGCG
>CAXUGZ010000120.1:0-5415 GCA_964250685.1 uncultured Sphingomonadaceae bacterium | reverse complement strand
CGGCGGCACCGCCCCGGCCCCCGCGGGATCGAGCGCGGGACCGAGCCGGTCGTCCAGCTCGGGATCGCCGATCGAGACGAGGCGCGGCAGCAGCAGGCCACCCCCCGCGCGGCGCACGAACGCGTCGGTGATCGCGCGCTGCGCGCGGTTGTTGGGGAGCAGCACCGTCGCCCGCGCCAGCGCCAGCCGGCCGCCGCGCGCCCGCGCCAGCAGCCCCGCCGCGAGCGGGGCGGACGACATGCGTGTCACCCCTCCGCCAGCAGCGCCTCGGCACGCGCGATCGAGCGCGGGGTGCCGACATCGAACCACAGCCCCTGGTGGACGATGCCGTACAGCCGGCCGGCGGCGATCGCGCGGTCCCACAGCAGGTTGAGCGAGAACGATCCCTCGGGCGCGCCCGCCAGCAGGCGGCGCGAGACGATCTGCACGCCGGTGAACACGAACGGCGCGACCCGGCCCTGCCGCCGCCGCGCGAGCCGCCCCGCCGGGTCGATGTGGAAATCGCCCGGCCCGGTGTGGCAGTTGGCGCGCGCCAGCGGCACCATCAGCAGCAGCGCGTCCATCGCCGCATCGTCCCACCGCGCCGCCAGCAGGCGGATCGCGTCGACCGGCCCGTCAACCCACAGATTGTCGCTGTTGACGACCAGGAAGCGGTCGTCGGCGATCAGCGGCAGCGCCTTGGCGAGCCCGCCCCCCGTTTCCAGCAAGGCGGCGCGCTCGTCCGAAACGAGCAGCTCGAGGTCCGCGCCGCGCTTGCGCAGATGCGCTTCGAGCGCGTCGGCGAGATAATGGACGTTGATGACCACGCGCGCGATCCCCGCGGCGCGCAGCCGATCGAGCACGTGATCGAGCAGCGCCTTGCCCGCCACCTCGACCAGCGGCTTGGGCCGCGTCGCGGTGAGCGGGCGCATGCGCTTCCCCAGCCCCGCCGCCAGCACCATCGCGGTGCGGACCGGTGCGGCGTGCGAGCCCGTCCACGGCCTGAGCGCGAGCGGCGGCCGGTGGCGGTTCATGCGCGCGGCTCCGCCCAGAAGGCGGCGCGTGCCGGAACGGGCACGTGCGCGTCGAACCAGCGCCGCACCGGCGCCAGTGCGGGATGCGCAAGGTCGCGTTCGAGATACGCCCACACGCGCGGCTGATAGGCGAGGTAGCGCGGCTTGCCGTCGCGCTTCCACAGGCGCGTGAAGATGCCCAGGATCTTGGCGTTGCGCTGCGCGCCGAGCAGCGCATACGCCGCCCGATCGACCGGACCGTAATGCGCCAGCATCGCCGTCTCCAGCGCGGGCGCCACGTCGCGCCGCGCATCCTGCAGCAGCGAGACCAGATCGTAGGCGGGATGCCCCGCCAGCGCGTCCTGGAAATCGAGCAGGCCGAGCCCGCCGCCGGGCAGCAGCATGATGTTCTCGGCATGATAGTCGCGCAGCACCGTCACCGATCGGTCGCGCGCGATCGGCGCCAGCGCCTCGGCCCAGGCCTCGTCATAGCCCGCCGCCGGCGGAAGGCCTCCGGCGGGCATGTACCATTCGGTGAACAGCCGCGCCTCGCGCGCATAGACCGCCATGTCGTAGGGCGGCAGCGCACCGGCGGGGTGGCGGTGGAGATCGCGCAGCAGGTCGATCGCCGCCGCGTAGACCGGCCGCTCGCGCGCGGGATCGGCGGCGAGCACTTCCGCCATGCGCGCGTCGCCGAAATCCTCGAGCAGCACCAGTCCCTGCTCGAGATCGCGCGCGAGGATGCGCGGCGCGGCGAACCCCAGCGCGCGCAGATGCTCGGCGATCGCGATGAACGGGCGGCTGTCCTCGTGCGCGGGCGGCGCGTCCATCAGCACCGCGCTGGCGCGCTCCCCGACCACGCGGAAATAGCGGCGGAACGAGGCATCGCCCGCGAGCGGCAGGATCGCGGCGCCGCCCCACCCCGCGTGAGCGAGGAAGGCCGCCGCGCCCGGCGGGTGCGTCATCATCGGGCGGGCGGCCATCGCGCCTCCCATGACGCGGGCGCCTCCCAAGTCAAGCGGCGTCCGCCGTCGGCGCGGGGCTCCAGCCCGAGGCGCAACGCCTCGGGCCAGAGCCGCGCGCCCATCCGCTCGGGCCACTCGATCAGCAGCGCCGCCTCGCCCTGCGCCTCGTCGAGGCCGAGCTCGTCGAGCTCCTGCGCCGCCTCGATCCGGTAGAGGTCGATATGGCGCAGCGGCAGGCGCAGCTCGGGCGGATCATAGGCGATCACCAGCGGGTAGCTCGGGCTCGGCGCTTCGCCGTCCAGCCCGAGCCCGGCGAGCACGCCGCGCGCGAGCGTGGTCTTGCCGGCGCCGAGCGGACCCGACAGCGCGACCACGTCGCCGATCGTCAGCAAGGGCGCCAGCCCGGCGCCCAGCGCCAGCGTCGCATCCGCGTCGGCGAGCATGATCGCGCCGTCGCTCACGCGGCGCGGTCGGCATCGAGCAGCGGGAGGCGGACGATGGCGCTGGTGCCCTTGCCGACATCTGCGACCAGCTCGAGCGTGCCGCCATGCGCCTCGATCAGCTGGCGCGCGAGCGGGAGGCCCACGCCCGCGCCGCCGTCGGTCGCTTCCGCCGCCGCGACGCTAGCGCGTCCGAAGCGGTCGAAGATGCGCTCGCGCTGCGCCGCCGGGATGCCGGGGCCATTATCGGACACGACGATCTCGGCCATGCCCTCAGCGATGCCGGCGCGGACGAGCACGCGACCGCCGGCAGGGGTATAAGCAAGCGCGTTGCGCAACAGGTGATCGAGCGCCTGTCCCAGCCGCCTGGCGTCGCCCGAAACCGTCCCGCTGTCGGGCGCGATGTCGACGGCGAGCGTCAGGCCCGCATCGGCCGCCGGCCCCCGCGCCGCCTCGGCGGCGGCGCGCGCCACCTGCGCCACCGCGACCGGCGCCATCGACATAGGCAGCGTGCCGACGTGGCTCTGCGCCAGATCGAGCACGTCGCCGCTGAGGCTCGACAGCCGCGCCACCGCGCTCAGGATCGCCGCGACGTAATCGCGCGCCGTGTCGGTGAGCTCGCCGGCATAGCCCGCCGCGAGCATCTCGGCGAAGCCCGTGATCGAGGTCAGCGGCACGCGCAGCTCGTAGCTCAGGCTGCGCACGAACGAGGTCCTCAGCCGGTTCGCCTCCGCCAGCGCATCGTTGCGCTCGCGCAGCGCCTCCTCGATGCCGCGGCTGGCGGTGATGTCGAGCAGCGTGAACAGCGCGTTGCCGTCGGGCAGCGGCACCGCGGCGAATTCGAAATGGCGCCCGTCGATCAGGCTGATGCGGCCCGAGCGGTGCTGCCGCTCGATCGTCGCGATCCGCACCAGCTCGCGGATCATGCCCACGCGCGAGGGATCGAGCAGGCGCGGCGCGATGCTCTGCGCGAGCGTATCGACCCGCGGATGGCGCGCCAGCTCGCCCTCGCTCAGCCCCCACACCTCGCGGAAGCGGTTGTTCCAAAGGTGGATGCGCCCGTCGGCGGCGAACACGCCGATCGCCTCGAACAGATTGTCGAAGGTCGCGGCGCGCACGCGCAGCAGCGTGTCGCGCGCGCTGGCGAGCTGGAGGTGCTCGGTCCGATCCTCGAAGATCAGCATCAGCCCGCGATCGGGGAGCGGCTGCGCCACGACGCGCAGGTGCGTGCCGCCGGGCAGCAGCCAATTCTCCTCGATCGGCTCGGTGGTCGCGAACCACGCGCGGCGCCCCGCTTTCCAGCCGGGGAAATCGCGGCTCTCGGGCGCGCGCTGCGCCTCGCGCATCCGTTCGAGCACGCGATCGAAGTCGGGCCGATCCGCGAGCCACTCGGGCTCCATCGCGAACAGACGCACGAAATGGCGGTTGTAGAATACCAGGCTGTGGTCGCTGCCGAACTGGACCACGCCCGCCGAGAGCCGGTCGAGCATGTCGCGCTGCGCACGCACGAACAGGCCGAGGTCGGCGCGCGCCTCCTCCAGCTCCTGGATATCGATCGCGTAGCCGGCCACCCCCGCTTCGCCGATCGGCACGTCGACCACGCGCATCATCCGGCGCTGGCCGGCGACGATCGCGGGCCCGGTGCGCATGGCGATGTGCCCGCGCGCGCGCGCCGCCGCCGCGCTGGCGCGCGGATCGGTGCCGCTGCCCGATTCCATCAGCTCGATGCCGCGCTCCACCACCTCGGCCGCGCTCCCCGCCTCGATCGCGCGGACATAGGCGCCGTTGACCAGCTCGATCGACAGATCGCCCCCGCGATGCCACATCGGAAACGGCGCCGCCTCGATCAGCGCCGACACGCCATCGAGCGCGCGCTCGGTCCGCTCGCAGCGCTCGCGCAGCGCCGCGATCTCGCGCTCGCGCGGGGTGACGTCGACCACCCATAGCAGGATCGCGCGCCGGTCGGTGCCGGGCGGCGTATAGGGCTCGCCCTCGATCCCGAGCACGCGCGCCGACTGGGCAGGCCGCACGGAGCACCCGGCCGCGCGGCCGGTGGCGCGGACCGACTCGATCGTGCCGGCGAGCGTCTCGAGGTCGGCGGCGGGCAGGCCCTCCCCGCCCAGTTCGGCGACGCGCGTCGGCACCTCCGCCAGGCCGAACCACGCCGCCACGCGCGGATCGGCATCGATGCGGTTATCGGGATAGACCAGGATCGGCACCGCCGGCGCGCCCGCGAGCAGATCCGCAATCGCGCGCGCTTCGGCGAGCGCGCGTTCGCCTCGCGTCGCCCGGCGAAGCCCGTAGAGCGTCGCCGCGAGCGCGATCGCAAGCCACGAAGCGGCGGCGAGCGCCACCAGCGGCATGCCCCACTCGCCGATCATCGCGCCCTGCTCCATCGCCATGCTTGTAGAGCAGCGATCGTCAGGAATGCATCCCCTTCGCGCGGGCTGAATTCACGCGCGAGCGGGCGCGATCAATAGCGGTAGTGATCGGGCTTGAACGGCCCCTGCGACGTTACCCCGATATACGCCGCCTGCTTGTCGCTCAGCGTGGTGAGCTTGACCCCGAGCTTGTCGAGATGGAGGCGGGCGACCTTCTCATCGAGCTGCTTGGGGAGCACGTAGACCTTCTTGTCGTACTGCTCGGCCTTGGTCCACAGCTCGATCTGCGCGAGCACCTGGTTGGTGAAGCTCGACGACATGACGAAGCTCGGATGCCCGGTGGCGCAGCCGAGGTTCACCAGCCGGCCCTTGGCGAGCACGATGATCTGCTTGCCGTCGGGGAATTCGACCAGGTCGACCTGCGGCTTGATCTCGGTCCATTTGTAGTTGGAGAGCGCCGAGATCTGGATCTCGCTGTCGAAATGGCCGATGTTGGAGACGATCGCCATCGGCTTCATCTTCGCCATGTGATCGGCGGTGATCACGTCCATGTTGCCGGTCGCGGTGACGAAGATGTCGGCGCGCTCGACCGCCTCCTCCATCGTCACGACCTCGAAGCCCTCCATCGCCGCCTGCA
>CAXUGZ010000119.1:0-5415 GCA_964250685.1 uncultured Sphingomonadaceae bacterium | reverse complement strand
GACGAGCATTATCCGGGCGGCGATGCGGGGGCGGTCGCCTCGCAGCCCTGGTTCGTCCAGCAGCTTCGCACCGCGATCGCCAAGATCCCGCGCGACAAGCTGATCGTGGCGATCGGCAACTACGCCTATGACTGGAAGGACGGGCAGAAGGACGCGGAGGCCGACACCAACGAGGAGGCGTGGCTGATCGCGCACGACAACAAGGTCGTCACCCGCTTCGATCCCGCCAGCGGCAACGCGACGTTCGACTATAAGGACGATGACGGCACCCCGCGCCACGTCTGGCTGCTCGACGCCGCCTCCAGCTGGAACCAGCTGCGCGCGGCCAAGGCATCGAACGTCTTCGGCGTCGCCTTGTGGCGGCTGGGCGGCGAGGATCCCGGCATCTGGGACGATTTCGCCGCGATCCGACGGGGCAACGCGCCGCCGGCGTTCGGCCCGCTGCGCTCGATCGGCAATGTCGATGTCGAGGGCAATGGCGAGATCGTGCGCATCCAGGACGTGCCCACCCACGGCCAGCGCACCGCCACCGCCGACAAGCGCGGACTGATCCGCGACGAACATTATGCGAGCTATCCGACCCCCTATCTGGTCGAGCGCACCGGCTACAGCCCGAAGCAGCTCGCGCTCACCTTCGACGACGGTCCCGACAGCCGCTGGACGCCGCGCATCCTCGACATCCTCGAGGCCAAGCACGTGCCCGCGACCTTCTTCGTGATCGGCGAGAACGCGCTGGCGCATCCGCTGATCCTCAAGCGCATCCTCGACCACGGCTCGGAGATCGGGAACCACACCTACACGCACCCCAACATGTCGCTCGTCTCGCCGCGCGGGGCGCGGATCGAACTCAACACGACGCAGCGGCTGGTGGAGGCCTATACCGGACGCTCTATGCGGCTCGCGCGCATCCCCTATTTCGGCGATGCCGAGCCGACCACCGCCGACGAGCTCGGCCCCGTGCTGCTCGCGCAGCAGGCGGGCTACCTCAACATCGGGCTGCACGTCGATTCGGAGGATTGGACGCGGCCGGGCGTGCAGCAGATCATCGACAACACGCTGGCCGGGGTGGAGGCGGGCGACGAGCACCGCTCAGGCAACATCATCCTGCTCCACGACGCGGGCGGCGACCGCGCGCAGACGGTCGCCGCCCTGCCCGCGATCATCGATACGCTGCGCGCGCGCGGCTACACGTTCGTGCCGGTGTCGCGGCTCGCGGGGCTGGCTCCCGCCACGGTCAATCCCGCGATCAGCGGATCGGACCTGGTGGCGGTGCGCTTCGACGTGTCGGTGTTCCTGCTCATCGCGGGGCTGGCGGCGCTGCTCAAATTCCTGTTCTTCATCGCGATCTTCGTCGGCACCGCGCGCGCGGTGCTGCTCGCCGTGCTCGCGGTGCGGTCGAACGCGGCGAAGAACCGGCCGGTGCCGCCCGCGATCGATCCCGCCCGCTTCGTCTCGGTGCTCATCCCCGCGTTCAACGAGGGGCGGGTAATCGAGGCGTCGGTCCGGCGCGTGCTCGCCAGCGAGCGGGTGGGGATCGAGGTGATCGTGATCGACGACGGATCGAGCGACGATACGGGCGCGATCGTGCAGCGCGCGTTCGACGGCGATCCGCGCGTGCGGCTGCTCAGCCTCGACAATGGCGGCAAGGCGCGCGCGCTCAACCAGGGGCTGAGGCTCGCCACGGGCGACGTCATCGTGGCACTCGACGCCGACACGCAGTTCGAGGCGGAGACGATCGCGCGGCTGTCGCGCTGGTTCGCCGATCCCGAGATCGGCGCGGTCGCGGGCAACGCCAAGGTGGGCAACCGGGTCAACCTGGTCACGCGCTGGCAGGCGGTCGAATACGTCACCGCGCAGAATCTGGAGCGGCGCGCGCTCAGCCGCTTCGACGCGATCACGGTCGTGCCGGGCGCGGTCGGCGCGTGGCGCCGCGCCGCGCTCGATGCGGTCGGCGGCTATCCGCACGACACGCTCGCCGAGGATCAGGACCTGACGATCGCCATCCAGCGCCAAGGCTGGCTGGTCGGGTACGACGTCGACGCGGTCGCGTGGACCGAGGCGCCCGAGAGCTTCGGCGCGCTCGCCCGCCAGCGCTTCCGCTGGGCGTTCGGGACGCTGCAATGCCTGTGGAAGCATCGCCGCATCCTGCGCGAACGGCGCCCGGCGGGGCTGGCGCTGGTCGGCATCCCGCAGGCGTGGCTGTTCCAGATCGGCTTCGCGCTGATCTCGCCGCTGATCGACCTCGCGCTGGCGGTGAGCATCGTCTCGACCGTGATCCGCGTGCAGCAGCATGGCTGGGCGCAGACGCAGAGCGACGTGCTGTACATGCTGTTCTACTGGATCGCCTTCACCTCGATCGACGCGGTGTGCGGCTGGATCGCCTACCGGCTCGAGCCGCGCGAGCGGCGCTTCCCGCTGCTGCTGCTGCTCGCGCAACGCTTCATCTACCGCCAGATCATGTATTCGGTGGTGGTGCGCGCGGTGACGGCGGCGGTGCGCGGGCCCTGGGTGGGCTGGGGCAAGCTCGAGCGATCCGGACGCGTGACGACGCAGGCGGGGTGAGGACGGGGGACGAGCGCGCGCCTGCCGATCGATCCGAACGCGCTACCGCCGCCGGTGCCTTGCTTCGCCCGATGCGCCGCGCGGGGCCGCGCCGACGGCGCCCGCCTGCGCGCGCGCCGCTTGTTCGTAGGCGTAGCCGATCCCGAGCAACATCGCCTCGCTCCACGCCGGACCGATGAACGACAGCCCGACGGGAAGCCCGCGCACGGCCCCCATCGGCACCGTCAGATGCGGGTAGCCCGCGACTGCGGGCAAGCCGCCTATGCCCCCCGGGGCGGGCTGATCGCCATTGACCGTGTCGGTCATCCAGGCGGGCGGGGCGGCGGGCGCGACCAAGGCGGAGAGGCGTTGGGCGGACAGCATGGCGTCGATCCCCTCCGGACCCGCCAATCGCCGCGACAATCCGCGCGCGTCACGGTATGCGGGATCGTCGAGGCCCCGGGTCGCCTGGGCCTCCTCGAAGACCTCCTGTCCGAACAGCGCCAGCTCGCGCGCGGAATGCGCTTCGTTGAAGGCGATCAGGTCGGCGAGCGTGCGCGTCCGCACCGCCGGAGGCGTGGTTGCAAGATAGGCGTTGAGATCGGCCTTGAATTCGGTGCGCAGCACGAGCGATTCGGCCGGCCCGATCCGGTTGGTACCGGCGGGCGGTTCGACATCGACGAGGATCGCCCCTTGCCGGCGCAGGACGTCCAGGGCGCGTTCGAACAGACCCGCCACGGCGGGGGACCAGGAGCGCAGCCGAACCACCCCGATGCGCGCGCCGCGCAGTGCCGCGAGATCGAGCGCTCCGACATAGTCGCGCATCCGCGCATCCGCCTCAGCCGTCGCGGGATCGGCGGGATCGCTTCCGGCCATCGCCGCGAGCAGGCGTGCGGCGGTCGCGACATCCTTCGCGATCGGGCCGGCCGTGTCCTGGCTGTGACTGATCGGCACGATATGCGTGCGGCTGACGAGACCGACCGTCGGCTTGAGTCCCACGACGCCGTTCACCGACGCGGGGCAGGTGATCGAGCCGTCGGTCTCGGTGCCGATCGCGGCGTCGACGAGGCCCTCGGCGACCGCCGCCGCGCTGCCCGAGGAGGAGCCGCAGGGATTGCGGTCGAGCGCGTGGGGGTTGCGGGTCTGCCCGCCGACCGCGCTCCAGCCCGAGGTCGCGTGGCTGGACCGCATGTTCGCCCATTCGGACAGGTTGGTCTTGCCCAGCACCACGGCTCCCGCGGCGCGCAGCCGCGTCACCAACGGCGCATCGCGCCCGGTGACATTGGCGGTCAGAGCGAGGCTGCCGGCGGTCGTGGCCAGCGGCCCCTCTGCCTCGATATTGTCCTTGAGTAGCACGGGCATGCCGAACAGCGGCCCGTGCGCGCGACGCGAACGATCCAGCGCGCGTGCCTGCGCGAGCGCGGTCGGATCGACCGCGATCACGGCGTGGACCACGCGATCGCGCCGCTGAACGCGGACGAGCGCCGAGCGCGTCGCCGCCTCGGCGCTGCCGGGTTCGGCGATCGCGAGAGCGGCCAGGGCGAGCAACATCGTGCGCCCGCTCTATCTCCCAAACGCCCGAGCGGCTAGGTTTCCCGTGGCCGGCATCGCTTGAATGGACTTGGGGCGTGGCCACCGGGCACGCTCAAAGGCTCAGTGCCCTCGCGGTTTCTTCGGCGCGAGGACCCACCACGATCTGCCAGCGGCCGGGCGTCGTCTCGACCGCGCCATGCGAGGCGGCGTCGATCTCGATCGGGTCGATCGCGCGCCGGTCCCTCACGGTCACGAGCAGGCGGCTGGACAGCGCGGTCGCGGCCTGCACATTGGCCCGGCCGCCCAGCGCCTTGAGGAGGCGGCCGCCGAGATCATCCTGTTCGCCGCTCGATGATGTCTCGCGCATCTCGCGCGCGAGTTGATCGGCGGTCGGCCCGATGATGACCTGTAGGTCGCGCGACGAAGGACGCATCACGCCGCGCGCACCCAGCCGCTTGAGCGCGGCGTCCTCGACCGCGGTCTGATCGTGCACGACCAGACGCAGACGCGTCGTGCAGGCGTCGATCGACGCCAGGTTCGCCTTCCCCCCGAGCGCCGCGATGAACTGCCCCGCGCGGGTTCCGGCTGGAGCCGCGGGCCGGGGCATGGGACCGGCCGATGCGGGCTCCCGCCCCGGGGTCGGCAGATCGAACCGCACGATGAAGAAGCGAAACAGCCCGTAATAGATGGCGGCATACAGCGCGCCGATCGGCAACAGCAGCAGCGGGCGCGTCGCACGCCCATAGTTGAGCGCGTAATCGAGCAGCCCCGCGGAAAAGCCGAACCCCAGCTTGACGTGAAGCGCGTCCATCAGCGCCATCGCCGCGCCGGTAAGCGCCGCGTGCACCGCGAACAGCACGGGGGCGAGGAACATGAAGGTGAACTCGATCGGCTCGGTCACCCCCGTCAGCATCGCGGTCAACGCCAGGCTGAGCAGCATGCCGCCCACCTCGGCCCGCCGCTCGGGCCGCGCGGCGTGGTACATCGCGAGGCATCCGGCGGGCAGGCCGAAGATCATCACCGGGAAGAACCCGCTCATGAACGCGCCCGCGCTCGGATCGCCGGCGAAGAAGCGGTTGAGGTCGCCCGTCGCGCCATGGAAATCGCCCACCACGAACCACACGATGTTGTTCAGGATGTGGTGCAGCCCGGTCACGAGCAGCAGCCGGTTGAGCACGCCATAAGCGAACAGGCCGAGCGGTCCGGCGGCGACCAGCGCATAGCTCAGCGCGTCGATCGCGCGGCTGAGCGCACCCCAGCCGAGCCCGAAGACCAGCGCGAGCACGAGACCCGCGAGCCCGCTCACGATCGGCACGAAGCGCCGCCCGCCGAAGAAGGCGA
>CAXUGZ010000118.1:0-5496 GCA_964250685.1 uncultured Sphingomonadaceae bacterium | reverse complement strand
CCTCGGAACTCGCGACCGACCTCGTCGACCCGGCCTTCTTCGACCCAGCCAGCCGCACCGGCTTCGACCTGCTTCTGGGCGCCTATGGCTATGCGGTGCAGATCTACTGCGATTTCTCGGCCTATTCGGACATGGCGATCGGGGTCGCGGCCCTGCTCGGCTACACCTTCCCGCGCAATTTCGACCAACCCTATCGCGCCGCCTCGCTGCAGGATTTCTGGCGGCGCTGGCACATCAGCCTGTCGAGCTGGCTGCGCGATTACCTCTATATCGGCGCGCTCGGCGGCAACCGGCGCGGGTTCGCGCGCCAGTGCGCCAATCTGCTGGCGACGATGCTGCTCGGCGGGCTGTGGCACGGCGCCAAATGGACCTTCGTCATCTGGGGCGGGCTGCACGGCGGCGTGCTCGCGCTGGAGCGCGTGTGGGAGCGCTACCGCCGCGCGGAGTGGCCGCGCCTGCCGCGCGCCTTGGGAGTGGTGCTCACCTTCCACATGGTGGTGGTCGGCTGGATCTTCTTCCGATCGGAGAGCTTCGCGCAGGCGACCGCCTATCTCGGCGGGATCGCGGTGGGAGGAGCCGCGAGCGACGTGGCGACCCCGCTGGCGCTGGCGCTGATCCTGTTCGGCATGGCGATCCACTTCGCGCCGCCGCTCGCCGCCCAGCGTCTCGCGATGCGGCTGCGCGTGCTCCCCGCGCCCGCGTTCGGGTTGCTCGCGGGGGTCACGATCCTGATCGTGGACGCGATGCGTTTCGAAGGGGTTGCTCCCTTCATCTACTATCAATTCTGAAGGAACGCCGCATGGCTCGCGAAACGCCGTCGCCGATCGACCTGCCCGAGCCGCAGCCCGAGCGCGACGGCCTCGGCTGGGCGAGCGCGGTCATCGCGGTCGCGACGATCGTGCTGCTGCTGGGCAATGCGGTGTCGCTGAGCGGGTGGGTCGACGAGCGGCCGCCCGGGCCGTTCCAGGCGCGCGCGGCGGAGATCGCCGAGGACTGGACTGCCTTCACCACTTCGATCGGGCTTGGCGCGCCGCGCGCCGCGCTCCACGCGCGATGGAAGCGCGCCGAGGCCGCGCGCTTCGCATCGGGCAAGGCAGGGGAGGGGGCGGGCGCCGCCGATCAGCGGTAGAAGATCTGGCCGCCGATCGTGCCGACCCGCTGGCGCGTGCGGAAGAAGCCGCCCGCCGGGTGATAGGCCGCGTGGAAGAACATCGCGCCGGGCGCGGGCTCGTCGCCGCCGCCGGTCAGCACGACGCGCGACACCTCTACCGCCGCCTGCCAGCTGCCGCTGTCGCGCGCGGGCTGGTAGCGGGCGGTATCGAAGAACTGACCGCGCTGGTTGGCGATCGCGCAGATCGAGCCGCCGAACCGGCCCGCCTTGAGGCGGTTGACGAGCGTCTGGGCGACCGCGATCTGGCCCTTGCGCGGCTGGCCGCGCGCCTCGTGATGGACGATCTTGGCCATGCAGTCGAGCGAGGCGGGATCGACCTGGGCCCCATTGGCCTGGGCTCCATCGACCGGGGGTGGCGCGGCCGGCGTATCGGCCGCAGGGGCCGGCGCGGGCGGCGCCAGCGCCGAGAAATCATAAGCGAGGGAGGGAGATTCGGCGGCCGGAGCGGCCAGTCCGGCCGAGGCGAACCCCATCTGACCGAGTGCGGCGAGCACGATCGCGGCCACGACCAGCGTCAGGCGCTGTCTCGAGAACATTCATGATCCATATCAATGCGCGAAACTGCGGTGCGTCGCGGAACACATGCGGCGGCCGAGGATTTACGTCTTGCCGCAAAGCGCGATACGCACGCCTTGCCGCCCAAATGTAATTTGCTTGCGAGTAGATGTTGCGTTGCGTCAAACCTTCCACGACGACCCGGTCCGTCGGCGCGACGACCGGTGTGTCGTTCGAGCATGCACGCGCGGCCAAAATTTACGATTTCGTAACATTTTGGTAACTATTTTCGTAACTTCCGCCGGATAAAGCAGGATGCCTCCCACGGCGTCTGCTTTTTCGCGCGGATCGGCTAGACAGGGGCCGATTCGCGGGAGGACCGGGTGGAAGAGGGTCTCAGCACGCCCTTGTTGCGAAGCATCGCCGCGGGGCGATCGGCCGAGGCGCTGCGCCGTGACCGCCTGCTCGCCGCGATCGCGCTGTTCGGCGGGATCGGCATCATCATCGCTTTGCCGTTCGCATTCCGCGCGGGCGCGGCGTTCTTCCTGCCCGTCACCGCCGCCCTGGTGATCGCGATCGCACTCGTGCCGATGCTCGAATGGCTCGAACGGCGCCGCATCCCCCCGCCGCTGGCGGCGTTCCTGTGCATCGCCGCCTTCCTCGCCATCGCCAATGCGGCGGTGGTGGCGATCATCGTGCCCGCGACGGGCTGGTTCGCCCTGCTGCCCCAGCGCGTGGTGCGCATCCGCCACAATTTGCGCCCGCTGCTCGAGCTCTATTCGAGCCTCGACCGGTTCGTCAGCGACACCTCGGCGACCTTCATGAAGCATGGCGGCGGGCCGCGCGCGGTGGTGGTCGACACGCCCAATTCGCTGCTCGACATCGTCGCCACATCGGCGCCGGTCGCGATCCTGCAGATGTTCTTCTCGGTGCTGGTCGTGTTCTTCTTCCTCTCCGGCTGGACGCGGATGCGGCGCGCGACGATCACCAGCCGGGGGAGCTTCTCGAGCGCGCTCATCACCGCGCGCGTGATCCAGGAGATGGTCGACGCGACCTCGGCCTATCTCGCCACGATCACGATCATCAACATCTGCCTGGGCCTGCTGGTCGCGTTCTGCCTGTGGCTGATCGGGCTGCCCGATCCGCTGATGTGGGGCGGGATCGTCATCCTGTTCAACTACATGCCGTATCTTGGGCCGATCATGGCGGCGATGCTGATCGCGCTGGGCGGGCTGATGGTGTTCCGCGACGCCTGGTATGCGATCCTGCCGGTGGCGGTGTTCGTCGGCTGTCACCTGGTCGAATCCAACGTCATCACGCCGTCGCTGGTTGGGCGGCGGCTCACGATCAATCCGCTGCTGATCCTGGTATCGCTGAGCTTCTGGGGCTGGGTGTGGGGTGCGCCCGGCGCCTTGCTCGCGGTGCCGCTGCTGATCATCGGGCGCACCGTGCTCGACGCCGCGGGCAAGCCCGATATCGCGGGCTTCCTGTTCGAGGAGGGCACGCTCACCAGCCCGCTGCGCGAGCCGCCCGTCGCGCCGCCGCCGCCCGGTTGACAGCTTTGACCCGCCTCTTTAGGCCGCGCGCTTCCGCAGGGATGCCGATGCGGGTGTAGCTCAGTTGGTTAGAGCGCCGGCCTGTCACGCCGGAGGTCGCGGGTTCGAGCCCCGTCACTCGCGCCATCCGCCGGCGCGGAAATCCTCCGCCGCGGGTTCCTTCAGCTCTTGGTCTGGCCGGCGGGCTGCCGGATCTCGATCATGACGAACTCGGCCGGCTTGAGCGGCGCGAAGCCGATCAGCACGTTGACCACGCCCTGGCCGATATCCGCCTGCGTGGTGGTCTGGCCATCGCACTTTACCACATAAGCCTGATCGGGCCGGGCACCCTGGAAGGCGCCCTGACGGAACAGAATGTTCATGAAGGCGCCCGAGGCGAGCCTGATCCGCGCCCATAGCGGCTCGCCATCGGGCTCGAACACCGCCCATTGGAGGCCCCGCCGGAGTGAAGCCTCGATGAACGAAGCGGTGCGGCGGACGGGGACATATTTCCACTGGCTCGCCGCCTGATCGGCGCCGTCGAGCGTGCGCGCGCCCCAGCTCAGCGGTCCGTGCGGCGGCAGGTTGCGCAGCGCATTGACCCCGATCTGGGTGAGCCCGCCGCTGTCGAGATCGGTCAGGTTCGCGGCCAGGCTCGCCCCGCGCAGGGTCGCGTCGACGCCCGCCGGCGCCTTCCATACGCCGCTGGCCGCATCGATGCGCGCGTAGACCCCCGCCATCGTCCCGCCCGCGCCGACATTGCGCGGAGCGCCGTTCGCGAGCGGATCGGGGACGGTCAGGCGCGGAAAGTAGATCGCCGCATTGGCGCTGCGGATCGCGCCGTTGCCGCTCATCCACGCCACCATCGCGTTCGCGGTGGTGAGGCCGGCGGGAGGGTCGACCAGCAGGAAGGCGCAACGGTCGGCGCAATAGGCCGCCGCCGCCGCGATCACCTGCGCGGCCGCCGCGTCGGGGAGCGTCGCGGCGGCGGGGATGCACAGCAGGTTGAAGATGCCAGGCGCGATCCGGTCGAGCGCGTGCATCCCCGTCGCGTTCGTGGCGTCGCCGATCAGGGTGTCCGCGTCGAGCGCCGCACCGTCGGTGCCGCCGGTGAGATCCTGCCATGCCGCCGCGGGCGGGTCCCCGCGCCCGTCGGCCGCGACCGTCGCCGGCACGATGCCGGCGCCCGCGTCCGCGAGCTGGACCAGCGCGGAGCCCTGGTTGACGACGGTGACCGCATATTGTCGATCCGACGGGCTCATGGCGAGGTTGCGGAAGCTTTCGATGCGCACGGGCTGCACCGTCGCTCCGGTACGCTGCACCTCGCGCACCTGCAGCGTGAAGCGATCCGCGGTCGCGCCCGCCGTCGCCGCGATCTGCAGATTGTCGCCCCAGCTGCCGGGATCGATTGCGCTGACGGTCAGCGTCGTCGCGGCGGGTGTGCCGCCCCGAAGCGCGCGCGTCGCCGCAGCGGGGGTGCCGCCGGCGACGCGCACCACCCAAGCGTTCGCGCCGCCGTTCAGGAAGAACTGCTGGATCGCATACGAGGCTTCGCTGTTCGCGCCGAGGCCGCCGAACTGGCGCGTGAAATCGGCGAAGCTCGTGATCCGCGCCGCCCGATCGAGCGGCCCGCGTGGGAAGGCATCGACGAAGGCGGTGGTCGCGGTGTCGACGCCCTCGATCGGGGGCGGCGCGGCGGGAAGCTCCTGAACGTAGACGCCGGGATGGGGCGGGTCGGCCATCGGCATCGTCGGGCTCCTTCCGAACGCAACCGGAGACGCGTTGCACTATTGGCAGCGGCCGCACCGTGATCCCGCCCGCCGGCCGAGTCAATCCGGGCTCGGCGATGCGATGCCGGCGGTGTTCGTCATCGATCATCTCGGCGAAATCGATGGCGTAATCCTGCCGGAATAGTGTATCTTCTCGCCAGCACGGGGTGCCAACCATGATCGTCTCGGCGAATTCTGCAACAGGGCTTCGGGAAGGGCCGGCAGAGGCGCGTCGCCGCGGCCATCGCGCGCGTGGTGTGATCCTCGCGATTGCGGCGATCGCCGCGTCGTTCGTGACCGCCGCCGCAGCATCGGAGACGACGGCCGCGCCGTTGTGGGGCTATCCCACATTGATGAACAGCCAGGCGGCGCCTGCCGAGGTCGGCTGGTCGGTCAGCGGCACGCGCGCCTACCTGTGGCGGCGCGATCCGCCGGCGGCGCAGCCGACCACGGTCGAGTGGCAGCGAAACCCCGCCCGGCGGAAGATGTGGAAGCACGCTCACGCCCCCCAGGCGGCGCTGTGGCG
>CAXUGZ010000117.1:0-5502 GCA_964250685.1 uncultured Sphingomonadaceae bacterium | reverse complement strand
TCGCGCGCGCGCCGCCGTTCGGTGAACCAGATCCCGATCAGCGCCAGTTCGTACAGCACCACCAGCGGCACCGCGAGCAGGATCATCGATCCGATGTCGGGCGGCGCCAGCAGCGCGGCGATCGCGGTATTGGCGACGATCGCGTAGCGGCGGAAGCCGATCAGCTGCGTGCGGCTCACCACGCCCGCGCGCTCCAGCAACATCAGCAGCACCGGCATCAGGAAGGCGAGCCCGAAGCCGAACATGAACTGCATCACGAACGACAGATAGTTCGCCATCGAGGGGAGGGCCTCCTGCTGCACCCCGCCGAGATTGCCCTGGAAGCCGAGCAGGAAATGCAGCGCCATCGGGATCGCCACGAAATAAGCGAGGCTGGCGCCCATCAGGAACAGCACGGGCGTCGCGAACAGGAACGGCAGCAGCGCGTTGCGCTCCTTGCGGTAGAGGCCCGGCGCCACGAACTGCCACAATTGATTCGCGATCACCGGGAAGGCGACCATGATCGCGGCGAAGAACGCCACCTTCACCTCGACGAAGAACGCCTCGAACATCTGCGTGTAGATGAGCTTGCTCTGCCCCGCGCGCACCAGCGGGTGGACCAGCACCGCGAAGATCGGTCGCGCGAAATAGAGGCACACCCCGAACGCGATCCCCAGCGCCAGGAAGGCGCGGATCAGGCGCGTGCGCAGCTCGATCAGATGGTCGATCAGCGGCGCGCGGCTGTCGTCGAGCTCCTCGCCCGCGCTCATCCGCGCTCACCCTCGGGGGGCGGCGAGGGCGCGCGCGGCGGCGGCGGCAGCGCGGTCATCACGTGCGCCTCGCCGCCGGGAAAGGCGTGCGCGGCATCGTCGGCTTCCTCGGGCGGCGGCGCCGGATGCTCGGCCATGATGCGCGCATTCTCCGCCGCCCATTTCTGCTGCATCTCGTCGAGCTCGGCCTGCCGGATGATCTCGTCGATCCCCGATCGGAAATGGCGCGCCATCCCGCGCGCGCGCGCGACCCACTGGCCGACGAAGCGCATCGCCTTGGGCAGGTCCTTGGGCCCGATCACGACCAGCGCGACCGCGGCGACCAGCATCAGCTCGGACGGGGCGATATCGAACATAAGGCGGCTCTATAGCATGACGCGATCATGGAAACCCGCTCCGCTCATCCTGAGGAGGGGCTGAGCAAAGGCGAAGACCCGTCTCGAAGGGCGCTCGCCAACGATCCTTCGAGACGCCACTTCGCCTGCGCTCAGTGGCTCCTCAGGATGAGCGGATACTTGTAGACCTCCAACTCCGCTCGCCTTGAGGCGCACCCCTCAGACGTGCGGGCGATCGTCCTTCATCGGCTGGAGCTCGCTGGTCTGCGCGGGCTCGGCCGGCGGCTGCGCCTGCAGCCGCGCCGCCGGACGCGCCGCGCCCGCATCGTCGTCGTCCTCGGCGAGGCCCTTCTTGAAGCTCTTGATGCCCTTGGCGGCGTCGCCCATGAAATCGGACAGGCGGCCCTTGCCGAACAGCAGCATCACCACGAGCGCCAGGATCAGCCAATGCCAGATGCTCATGCCGCCCATCGCAAATCTCCTTGCATGCCGCCCATCTAGGCATCGTCGCCGGCTTTCGCCACCTCATAGTGTTCGAGTGCCAGGTCGACCGGGTCGAGCAGGCCCGCCGCCCGCAGCTCGTCCAGCCCCGGCAGGTCGCGCCGCGAGGCGAGTCCGAAATGATCGAGGAAGGTGCGCGTGGTGGCGTAGGTGAGCGGGCGCCCTGGCGCTTCGCGGCGCCCGGCGGGGCGCACCCACCCCGCCTCGATCAGCGCGTCGAGCGTGCCTTTGGAGATCTGCACGCCGCGGATCGCCTCGATCTCGGCGCGGCTGACCGGCTCGTGATAGGCGACGATCGCCAGCGTCTCGATCCCCGCGCGGCTGAGCCGGCGCGGCTCGGCGCGCGTGCGGCGCAGGATGTGCGCGAGATCGGGCGCGGTCTGGAAATGCCAGCGCCCGCCGCGCTCGACCAGCCCGACCCCACGCCCGTCATACGAGCGCGCGAGCGCGGCGAGCGGTTCGGCGGGCGCGTCGATCCCCGTCGCCTCGGCCAGTTCGGCGAGCGTCATCGGCGCCTCGGCCGCGAACAGAGCGGCTTCGAGCGTGCGCAGCTCGTCGCGCATCACGACCCGCGCCCGTTCGTCCCGAGCGAAGTCGAGGGGCGCTTCGTGACGTGTCTCGACTTCGCTCGACACGAGCGGGGAAAGGCGTGCATCCGTGCCATCACGCGGCGCGCACCATCAAGGGCGCGAACGCCGCATCCTGCGCGAGATCGAGCCGGCCCTGGCGCGCCAGCTCGAGCGCGGCGACGAAGCTGGAGGCGATCGCCGATCGGCGCAGCGCCGGATCGAGCGCGTCGGGCAGGAAGCTCGCGAGGCTCGCCCAATCGAGCCGCTGTCCGATCATGCGCGCCACCAGCACGAGCGCCTCCTCCAGCGTCATCACCCGGCGCCGGGCGACGACGTGCACGCCCGGCGCCGCGCGCGCCCTGACCGCGCCATAGGCAGCGATCAGCTCGTAGAGCGAGGCGTCCCACGCGGGCATCCTGATCGTCCTGAGCCCCTCGGGCGCGCCGCGCAGGAACACGTCGCGCCCGATCCGGTCGCGCCCCATCAGCCGCGCGCCCGCCTCGCGCATCGCGTCGAGCCGCTGGAGGCGCAGCTGGAGCCTGAGCGCGAGCTCGTCCGGATCGGGCTCGGCCGCGGGATCGCGCGGCAGCAGCAACGCCGACTTGAGGAAGGCGAGCCACGCCGCCATCACCAGGTAATCCGCCGCCAGCTCGAGCCGCAGCGCGCGCGCCTCGCCGATGAAGGCGAGATATTGCTCGACCAGCGCCAGGATCGAGAGCTGCTTCAGATCGACCTTCTGCGTGCGCGCGAGCGCGAGCAGCAGATCGAGCGGCCCCTCCCACCCGTCGATCGCGATCGTCAGCGCGGGAGGTGCGAAGGGCGGCGCGGGAGGATCGAAGGCGGGCGCCATCGCCGAAGCGTAGCGCCGCCGCCGCCGCTGTCGAGAGGCGCGCGACCGATCTGCCCCGGAAGATCATCGACGATGAGAAACAGCCGACTCGACGCAACGCTTACCGCAGTCGCTATGTACCCGTTATGTTCGGGTTTGTCAACTCCGCGCCGCGGCGTCATCCCTCCTCGGTGGTCTGGTCGAGCACCGTGCGGTTGCGGCCGAGTTGCTTGGCGCGGTACAGTGCGCGATCGGCGCGTTCCAGCGCGTCGCGCAACCCCATGCCCGGCAGCGACACCTCCGCCACGCCGAAGCTCGCGGTGATGACCGGGAGATTGCCGTCGGCGTCGCTCCTCGTGCTGATCGTCTGGCGCAGATGCTCGACCCGCTCGTACAGCGCCTCGCCGCTCACGCCGGTCGCCAGCAGCGCGAATTCCTCCCCGCCCAGCCGCGCGAGCAGGTCGCCCTGCCCGACCGCCTCGCTCAACAGCCGGGTGAACCCCACCAGCACCTCGTCGCCGGTCGCGTGTCCGAAGCGGTCGTTGATGCCCTTGAACGCATCGATGTCCGAGATCGCGACCGCCGCCAGCAACGGCCGCGACGATCGCTTGAGCCGGTTGAGCAGGTACGGCGCAGCCTCGTTGAAGGCGCGGCGGTTCCACACGCCGGTGAGCGGATCGGTGCGCGCGACCTTCTCGAGCGCGATCGCGAGATCCTCGCTCAGCATCAGCATCACGACCAGTCCGAGCGCCACGTAGACCAGGCTGGCGCCGAGCGGTACCGTATCGGCCATCGCCCAGGCGGACCCGCCCGCCACCCACAGCAGGTCGAGCAGGATATTGCCCAGCGCGAAGCACAGCAGCACCACCGCGGCGAGCCAGTCGGACACGCGCGCGCGGCGCAGGCGCGGCTCGATCGCGATCGCGCCCAGCGCGAGGCCCACCGCCGCCAGCAGCGGCGCGCACCCGGCGAGCAGCGGCGCGCGCAGCGGGGTCAGATCGGACAGCAGCCCGCCCGCGACCGCGATGCCGGCCCAGATCGCCGCCAGCGCCGCGCCGCGATCGGGCCGGCGCGCGCGCTGCCGCCAGCCCTGCACGAACATCAGCGACGCCGCCAGCCAGCACAGGCTCGCCGCGACCCCCGGCACCGGCGACGCGCCCACCAGCAGCGCGGTGCCGATCTCCGACGCCCAACCCCCCGCGGCGAAGGCGAACGCGACGCTCCACGTGCGCGCATAGGCCGCGTCCGGGCGCCGCCGCCAGACGATGTGGATCGCACCCGAGAACAGCAAGCCCACGAACAAGGGGATGCCGGATATGATCGGCAATGGCACCCCTCATCGTGGCGACGGCGTCCGGCCGTCGAGACCCTACAGGGGGGGAAGGGTAAAAACGAAGTTTGCCGTTGTCAAAGGCACCGCGCCCGCTCCCGGGATCAGGCGGTCTCGGCGAGCGCCAGCAGCGCGTCGAGCCGGGCGATATGCTCGCTTGAGGGGGTCGCGTCGGCCGCGCCGGCGACGGTCGCCATCGCCGCGGCGAGCCGCGCGCGCGCGCGCGGCGCGATCGCCCCGACGCCGCCCGCGCAGGCGCGCATCTCGGCCATGTCGCCCGAACAGTGGAGCGCGACGTCGCACCCCGCGGCGATCACGCCGCCCGCGCGCGCGGCGAAGCCGCCCGTGAGCGCGTTCATGCGGAGATCGTCGGACATCAGCAGCCCGTCGAAGCCGATCCGCCCGCGCACGATGTCCCCGATCACGATGGGCGACAGGCTGGCGCAGCGCGTAGCGTCCCACGCGGTGTAGACGACGTGCGCGGTCATCGCCATCGGCGCCCAGGCGAGCGCGGCGAACGGCGCGAGATCGGTCTCCAGCGCCTGCGCCGACACGTCGACCAACGGCAGTTCGGCGTGGCTGTCCGCCGTCGCGCGGCCATGGCCGGGGATGTGCTTGACCACGCCGACCACGCCGCCATCGCGCAGCCCCTCGAGCGTCGCGCGGCCGAGCGCGGCCACGCGCAGCGGCTCGGCGCCCAGTGCGCGATCGCCGATGATGTCGTGCGCGCCCGGCTGGCGCACGTCGAGCAGCGGCAGGCAATCGACCGTCACCCCCACCTCGCGCAGCATCGCCGCGAGCGCGCGCGCATTGGCCGCCGCCGCCTCGATCCCCGACATCGGCGCCAGTTCGTACAATCGGTCGAACGCCGCGCCGGGCGGAAAGGCGGGCCATTCGGGCGGGCCCATGCGCGCGACGCGGCCGCCCTCCTGATCGATCAGGATCGGCAGATCGTCGCGCCCGGCAAGCGCGCGCAGCGCGTCGGTCAGCGCGCGCAGCTGCGCGCGCGTTGCGACGTTGCGCCTGAACAGGATATAGCCCGCCGGATCGGCCTCGGCGAAGAAGGCGCGCTCCTCGTCGCCTAGCACCGTCCCCGCGAGGCCGAGGATCAGCGGCGTCATCGCCTCAGCCGATCACCGCGCAGCTCTCGCCCGCCACCTTGAGCGCGGCGCACGCCTGCGCGGGCGAT
>CAXUGZ010000116.1:4065-5524 GCA_964250685.1 uncultured Sphingomonadaceae bacterium | reverse complement strand
TCGGCCGATTGCAGCGTCGGCATCAAAAGCTCGATCGCGCCCGCGCGGTCCTGCTCCTCGCGCACGATCTGCTCGATCCGCGCGAGCACGCGCCGCCCTAGCGGCAGCCACGCATAGATCCCGGCCGCGGTCTGGCGGACGAGGCCGGCGCGCAGCATCAGCTTGTGGCTGACGATCTGCGCGTCGGCGGGCGATTCCTTCATCACCGGCAACAGGTAGCGAGACAGGCGCATGGGGCTCCCGGGGCTGTGAGCACGGGTGATTAGGCGGGTGCGCGCGCGAGGGCAAACCTATCCGGCGAGCGCGTGCGCGGCGGCGGCGAGGCGCTCGATCGCGTCGTTCCAGTTTCCCCCGATGCCGCCGCGGAACACGGTCAGCGACGGATACCAGGGCGAGTCCGCGCGATCGCGCAGCCAGCGCCAGTCGGTGCCGTATTCCGAAATCAGCACGAAACACGTCTTGCCGAGCGCGCCGGCGAGGTGCGCGACCGAGGTGTCGACCGACACCACCAGATCGAGCCGATCGATGATCGCGGCGGTCTCGGCGAAGTCGCGCGCGCCGCTGTCGCGCGGATCAAGGCTGACGATCGCGCCCGGCAGGCGCGCGCGCAGCAACGCCGCCGCCACGGGCGTGAGCGAGCGCGTGCGGTCGCGGCGGTGCGCGGGGTTGCCGTTGGTCATCAGCCCGATGCGCACGCCCGGCGCGCGCGGCGCGGTCTCGCGCACGCGCAGATAGGGCGGCTGCGGCAGCGTCTCCAGCGTCGCGCCGAGCCGCGCGGGAAGATCGACCATCGTCGCCCAATAATCGGGGGCGATGTCGAGCTCGCCCTGCGCGCGGACGATCGTCACGCCGTCGAAGCTGTCCCTGAACAGGGTCTCCAGCCGCCGGTTGGCGACGACCGTCACCGCGGCGCCGCGCGCGGCGAGCTCAGGCACGAAGCGCGCGAACTGGATCTGGTCGCCGAAGCCCTGTTCGGGCAGCACCGCGATGCTCCTGCCGGCCAGCGCCTCCCCCTGCCAGCGCGCGAACGGCACCCCGCGCGGAAAGCCGATGTCCAGCGTGGGCACGTCGCTGCGCGCCTCGTGCAGCGGCCAGGCCTCGGCATAGCGCCCCTGCTCGAGCAGGTTGAGCGCCAGCGCGTAGCGGATGTCGGGCGAGTCGGGCGCGAGCGCGAGCGCGCGGCGGAACGCCTGCTCGCCGCCCACGGTGCGCCCGAGATGCGTGAGCAGTTTCGCCAGGTTGAGCTGCGCGCCGGCATGGCGCGGGTTCTGCGCGGCGGCCTTGCGCGACAGCCGCAGCGCCTTGCCCCAATCCTCGGGCGTGGGCGGCGCGGCCACAGGGGCCGGCGCGGGCGGGGCGGGAGCGCGCCGCTGGCCCGCCAGCGCGTGCGCGTCGCGGACCAGCCGGTCGATCGCCTCGGACCAGTCGCCCTCGATCGCGCCGCGATAGAGGCGGTGCG
>CAXUGZ010000116.1:0-4055 GCA_964250685.1 uncultured Sphingomonadaceae bacterium | reverse complement strand
CGGTGCGCCGGATACCAGGGCGTGTCGTCGCGCCCGCGCATCCAGCGCCAGTCGGTGGCGAAACCCGGCAGCAGCAGCAGGCATTGCTTGCCGAGCGCGCCCGCGAGGTGCGCCGCCGCGGTGTCGACCGACACCACCAGGTCGAGGCCCCCGATTATCGCGGCCGTGGCGGCGAAGTCCGCGGCGCCGCTCTCCGCCGGATCGAGCCCGACGATCGTGCCCGGCAGGCGCGCGCGCAGCGCCTGCGCGACATCCCCGGCGAGCGAGCGACGCGCGTCGTTGGCGAGGGTGGCGGCGCCGCTGGTCACCAGCCCGATCGTGAAGCCCTCGGCCTTGCGGTCCGCCCGCTCGGGCGTGGAGAGATAGACCGGCTGGGGCAGCGTCTCCGTCGTCGCGCCGGACAGGCCGAACATCTCGATCAGCGTCGTCCAATAGTCGGACGGCGGGAATTTGGTCGCTCCGCCCGCGGGAAGCACCGTGATCGCGGGGAAGCTGTGCGCGAACAAAGTCGCCAGCGGCGCGAAGGCGAGCAAGGTCACCTGCGCGCCCCGCGCCACCAGATCGGGGATGAAGCGCGCGAACTGGAGCTGGTCGCCCAGCCCCTGCTCGGGCACGATCGTGATCCGCTTGCCCGCGATCGGCTCACCCCGCCAGCGCGGGCAGGGCAGCCCCACCGGCAGCCCGGTGCGCAGCCCGCCGACGCGCGCGCGCGCCTCGTACAGCGGCCAGCCCTCGCGGTAGCGCCCCTGGCCGAACAGGTTGAGCCCGAGCGCGAACGGATATTCGGGGTCATCGCCGCCGAGCGCCATCGCGCGGCGCAGCACGCGCTCGCCCTCGGCCTGCTCGCCCACCCGGGTCAGGAAGATGCCGAGGCGGCGCTGCGCCGAGGCGTCGGCGGGCGCCGCGTCGGCGGCGGTTCGAAACAGACGCAACGCCTCGCGCGGAAGCCCCGCCGTCACCAGCTCGTCGGCGCGCTGGATCAGCTCGCGGGTGGCGACCTCGGCCGCCTGCGCGGAGGCTTCGGCCGCGCGCGTCGCGACATCGCGCGAAAGGCGTTCGACGTCGCGCGCCAGGCGCTCGATCGCCTCCGCCCAGCCGCCTTCGGGCGTGTCACGGTAGAGCGTCACGCTCGGATACCACGGCGAATCGCTGCGCTCCCGGAGCCAGCGCCAGTCGGTCGCATAGCCCGGGATCAGCACGAAGCAGGGCTTGCCGAGCGCGCCGGCGAGGTGGGCGACCGAGGTGTCGACGCACACCACCGCGTCCAGCGCCTCGATCATCGCGGCGGTGTCGGCGAAGTCGCGCGCGCCGCTGCTCGCCGGATCGAGACTCACCACTGTCCCGGGCAGCCGCGCGCGCAGCCGCTCGGCGGTGGCCGCGTCGAGCGAGCGGCGCGAATCGTTGGCGAGCTTCGGATCGCCGCGCGTCGCGAGCCCGATCGTAAACCCCTCGGGCGCGTTGCCCCATTGCCCCGGCGCGCGCAGATAGGGCGGCTGGGGGATCGTCTCCAGCGTGGTGCCGAGCAGCCCCGGCAGATCGAGCAGGGTCGCCCAGAAATCGGGATCGGGAAAGTCGGTCGATCCGTCGGCGGCGATCACCTCGACCCCCGGCAGGTTGTGCCGGAACAGGCGCAGCAGCGCCGGCGGCGTCAGCAGCGTGATCGCGGCGCCCATGGCTTGCACCTGAGCCACGAAGCGCACCAACTGGATCTGGTCGCCGAACCCTTGTTCGGGGAACACAGCGAGCCGCTTGCCCGCGAGCGGCTCGCCCTCCCAATGCGCGAACGGCACATTGCTGGGATAGCCGATCGTCAGCTCGGGGATTTCGGTGCGTGCGCGGTGGAACTGCCAGCCCTCGCGATACCGCCCCTGCCGCAGCAGGTTGAGCCCGAGCGAGTGGCGCGTGCTCGCCTGGCCGGGGCTGAGCTCGAGCGCGCGGCGCAGCACCGTCTCGCCTTCCTCGAGGCGGTCGGTCTGGCTGAGCAGCACGCCCAGATTGTGGACCGCGCCGGGATTGGCCGGGTTGGCCGCGATCGCGGCGTGCGAGGCGGCCAATGCCTCCGCGATCCGGCCCGCGCTGCGGTGCCGGTACGCCTGCTCCATCAATTCGTGCGAGCGGCGCGCGCCGGGCGCGTCCATCGGATCGGCGGGAAAAGCGGCCTGGATCTCGCCGTGCGTGCGCGGTGCGGCGAGCCGGCGCGCGTCGGCGGCGGCGCGCTCGATCGCGGGGCGCCAATCGCCGTCGAGCGGCGCGCGATACAGGCTGACGCTGGCATACCACGGCGAATCCCCGCGCTCGAGCAGCCACCGCCAATCGCTGCCGAACCCCTGCAGCAGCACGAAGCACGGCTTGCCGAGCGCGCCCGCGAGGTGCGCGACGCCGGTATCGACCGCGATCACCAGATCGAGCGCGTCGATCAGCGCGGCGGTGTCGGCAAAGTCGCCGGCGCCACTCTCGGCCGGGTCGAGGCTGACGACCGCGCCCGGCAGGCTCGCGCGCAGCAGGTCGGCGCTGGCGGGATCGAGCGAGCGGCGCTTGTCCTGCGCGAAATGCGGATTGCCCCGCGTCGCGATCCCGATCCTGAAGCCCGGCGGCAAACTGCCCTGCCAGCGCCGCGTGGTGCGCAGATAGGGTGCTCCCGACAGCGTCTCGAGGGTGCAGCCCGCGAGCGCCGCCAGATCGGACGACATCACCCAGAAATCGGGATCGGGAAAGTCGACCGCGCCCTCGGCCGAGAGCAACGTCACGCCGGGAAGGCTGTCCCTGAACAGGTCGACCAGCGCAGGCCGCGCGAGCAGGATGACGATGCTGCCGCGCGCCTGGAGCGTCGCCGCGAAGCGCGCGAACTGGATCTGGTCGCCATAGCCCTGCTCGGGGAACACCGCGATCGTCTTGCCCGCGGGATCCTCGCCCGCCCAGCGCGGGAAGGGGAAGCCCCTCGGCACGGGGATGTTCTGCGATGCGAGGCGGCCGTCATAATATGGCCAGCCCTCGGCGAACCGCCCCTGCGCCAGCAGCGAGACCGCGAAGGCATAGCGGATGTCGGGATTGTCCGGACTCACCGCCAGCGCCGCGCGGAAATGCGGCTCGGCTTCGGCCGGGCGCCCCAGCGCGCTCAGCAGCACGCCCAGATTGTGGCGCACCTCGGCATTGCCGGGATGCGCCTCGGCGGTGCGGCGCATCACCGCCACCGCCTCCTCGAAGCGTCCCGCGTCGCGCAAAGCGACCGCCTCGCTCCATCCTTCGCGCGCTGACATGACCGTCACGCCTTGCGCTTGACCGCCTTGCGCGCGGGCTTCTTCTTGCCCTTGGGCGGACCCTTGGCGGCGCGCTCGGCAAGCAAGGTCAGCGCCTGTTCGGCGGTGAGCGCCGCGGGATCGCTGCCCTTGGCGAGCGTGGCGTTCGTGTCGCCATCGGTGACGTAGGGGCCGAAGCGACCCTCCATCACCTTGATGATCTTGCCCGTGACGGGGCTCTCGCCGAGCTCGCTCAGCGCCTCGCGCGCCGCGCCGCGCCCGCGCCCCGCGCCATTGGCGGCGTCGGCGAGCTTGGCGACCGCGGCGTTCATGCCCGTCTCGAACACCTCGGCGGTCGACTGGAGCCGCGCATATTTGCCGTCATGCACCAGATACGGGCCATATTTGCCGATCGACGCGGCGATCGCCTTGCCGCTTTCGGGGTGCATGCCGATCTCGCGCGGCAGCGCGAGCAGGCGCAGCGCCATGGCGAGGTCCGGATCCACCACGTCCTTAGGGATCGAGGCGCGCTTGGCGTCCTTGCCCTCGCCGAGCTGGAGGTACGGCCCGAAACGGCCCGAACGGCGCGTCACCGTCTCGCCCGTCGCGGGATCGACGCCCATCTCCGCCGGCCCGGCATCCGCCTCCGCCTGCTCGCCGCCGACCTGCGCGAAGCGGCGGGTGTATTTGCAGTCAGGATAGTTGGAGCACGCGACGAACGCGCCATATTTGCCCCCGCGCAGCGCCAGCTTGCCGCTGGCGCAGGCGGGGCAGGCGCGCGGATCGCCGCCGTCTTCCTTGGCGGGGAAGAGATACGGC
>CAXUGZ010000115.1:0-5592 GCA_964250685.1 uncultured Sphingomonadaceae bacterium | reverse complement strand
TCCTCCCCCGCAGGGGGAGGGGGACCGCCGCCGCAGGCGGTGGTGGAGGGGTATCGCCGTTGGGCGTGCAGCGCCACGATGCAGCGGGGATACCCCTCCACCATGCTGCGCATGGTCCCCCTCCCCCCGCGGGGGAGGAGCTGCGCGGGTCGATCGAGCCAAACGGATCGCTCGCCGACTTCATCTGGTTCCGCACGGGCGGGCCGGCCGAATGGCTGGTGCGCCCCGCCGACGCGGACGATCTGTCGCGCTTCCTGGCCGCGCTCGATCCCGCGACCCCGGTGATGCCGGTGGGCGTGGGATCGAACCTGATCGTGCGCGACGGGGGCGTGCCCGGCGTGGTGGTGCGCCTGCCCAAGGGGTTCGCGCGCGTCTCGATCGAGGCGGACGATCGTGTGCGCGCGGGCGCGGCGGCGATGGGGATCACGGTCGCCGCCGCCGCGCGCGACGCGGGGGTCGCGGGCCTCGAATTCCTGCGCGGGATACCGGGCACGATCGGGGGCGCGGTCCGCATGAACGCGGGCGCCTATGGGCGCGACGTGCGCGACATCCTGGTCGAGGCGACCTTGGTCCTGCGCGATGGCCGGGTGGAGACGTGGGCGGCGGCGCGGCTCGATTATTCCTACCGCCATTCGGCCTTGCCCGCGGGCGCGATCGTGATCGAGGCGCTGTTTGCCGGCGCCCCGGGAGACCGCGACGCGATCGGGGCGGAGATGGACCGGATCGCGGCCGAACGCGAGGCCTCGCAGCCGCTGCGCTCGCGCACGGGCGGCTCGACCTTCAAGAACCCGCCCGGCCATAAGGCGTGGGCGCTGATCGATGCGGCGGGCTGCCGGGGCTTGCGCCGGGGCGCGGCGCAGGTGTCGGAGAAGCACTGCAACTTCCTGCTCAATCTGGGCGGCGCCTCCTCGGCGGAGATCGAGGCGCTGGGCGAGGAGGTGCGCGCGCGGGTGAAGGCGCATGCGGGCGTCGAGCTGGAATGGGAGATACAAAGGGTGGGGGTGCCGTCATGATCCTCCCCCGCAGGGGGAGGGGGACCAGCCGCAGGCTGGTGGAGGGGTATCCCCGCTCCAATGGCTCGCCTCATTCCTGGCCGGCATACCCCTCCACCATGCTGCGCATGGTCCCCCTCCCCCTGCGGGGGAGGACCTGATGGCTTTGCATGTCGCGGTGCTGATGGGCGGGTGGTCCGCCGAGCGCGAGGTCAGCCTCGTGTCGGGGGCGGGGGTGGCGCAGGCGTGCGCGACGCTCGGCCATCGCGTCACCCGCATCGACATGGGCCGCGACGTCGCCGCGCGGCTCACGGAAGCCGCGCCCGATCTCGTGTTCAACGCGCTCCACGGCACGCCGGGCGAGGACGGCACGGTGCAGGGCATGCTCGACCTGATGGGGCTGCGCTACACCCATTCGGGGATGGTCGCCTCGGTCATCGCGATCGACAAGCAGCTCACCAAGAACGCGCTCGTGCCGCACGGCATCCGCATGCCCGAAGGGCACATCGTCGCCGCGGCATCGCTCCACGAGGGCGATCCGCTGCCGCGTCCCTACGTCCTCAAGCCGCTCAACGAGGGATCGTCGGTCGGCGTGGCGATCGTCACCGCCGAGGGAAACCACGGCGATCCGATCGCGCGCGAGGCGGAGGGACCGTGGCGGCACTTCCCGACTCTGCTGGCCGAGCGCTTCATCAAGGGGCGCGAGCTGACCGTCGCGGTGCTGGGCGATCGCGCGCTGGGGGTGACCGAGCTCGTGACCTCGACCGCCTTCTACGATTACGACGCCAAATATACCGACGGCATCACCACGCATATCTGCCCCGCCGACGTGCCCGCCGCGATCGCCGAAAGCGCGATGCGCATCTCGGTCGAGGCGCACCGCATCCTCGGCTGCCGGGGCACCTCGCGCTCGGACTTCCGCTGGGACGAGGAGGCGGGCGAGGACGGCCTGTACCTGCTGGAGATCAACAGCCAGCCGGGCATGACGCCGCTCAGCCTGGTGCCCGAACAGGCGAAGCATGTCGGCATAAGCTATGAGGCGCTGGTGCAGGCGATCATCGAGGAGGCGCTGTCATGAGCCGGGCCACCACGCGCGCGCAGCCCAAAGGCAAGGCGCGGCGCCAGCCCGCGCGCGTCGTCGCCCCCGCGCGCCGCCGCCCGCCGACGATCGGCCAGCAGCTCGGCCACGCGATCGGAGCGATCCCGCTGCCGCGCCGGCTGCTGCGCCGCGCGGGCAACTGGCTGCTCGGGCTGCTCGTCGCGGCGGGCATCGTCGCCGGGCTGGTGGCGATGGGGCTGCCGCAGATGGCGGGGCTCGCCGCCGCGCATGCGCTCGGCCGCATGGGCTTCGTGGTGCGCAACATCGAGATCAGCGGGCGCGAGCATGTCGATCGCGACGCGGTCTACCGCCTGGTGATGGACGATCGCGGGCAGGACATGCCGCTGGTCGATCTCTCCGAGACGCGCCGGCGCCTGCTCGCTCTGCCGTGGATCGCGGACGCGCGCGTGTCGCGCCGGCTGCCCGATACGTTGGTGGTCGACATCGTCGAGCATGCGCCCGCCGCGATCCTCCAGCGCAACCACCGGCTTGCGCTGATCGATGCCGCGGGCAGGACTCTCGCGGCGGTCGATCCGCATACGCTGCCGATGCAGCTCCCGCTGGTGATCGGCGACGGGGTGGAGCACCACCTGCCCCAGCTCGACGCGCTGATGAAGAGCCAGCCGGCGTTGCGCCAGCTCGTCGCGGGCGCGACGTGGATCGGCGACCGGCGCTGGGACCTGCGCTTCCAGTCGGGCGAGACGCTGGCGCTGCCTGAGGGCGAGGCCGAGGCGCTCGGCGCCTATGCCATCTTCGCGCGCAAGGATGCCGAGGAGCGGCTGCTCGGGCGCGGCTTCGTGCGCTTCGACATGCGCATCCCCGGCCAGATCGTGGTGCGCACCTCGCGCGAGCCGGGCGCGAAGGTGGAGGCGCCCGCGCCGCCCGCGCCCGCGGGAGCGGTGGCGGCACGCGCGATCACGACGGCGGCGGTGTAGAGGAAGGAAGCGAGACGATGGCGCAGGCGCGGACCGAAGGACTGATCACGGCGATCGACATCGGCTCGTCCAAGGTCGCCGCGCTGATCGCGCAGCCGACCGAGGGCGGGCTGCAGGTGCTCGGCACCGGCCAGCGCGAGAGCCGCGGGGTCAAGCACGGGCTCGTCGCCGACATGGAGCGCACCGAGCATGCGGTGCGCGAGGCGGTCGAGCAGGCCGAGCGCATCGCGCGCACCAATATCGAGGAGGTGTGGGTCAGCTTCTCGGCGGGCGGGCTGTACAGCGACGTCGCCTCGGTCGAGGTCGAGCTCGGCGGGCAGCGCATCGCCGACCGCGACGTCGACGAGCTGCTCGAGGCGGGGCGTCGCACGATCGATCCCAAGGGGCGCGAGGTGCTCCATGCGCAGCCGACGCTCTACACGCTCGACGGGCTCAAGGGCGTGCGCAACCCGCGCGGGCTGCATGCCGAGCGGCTGGGTGTCGACATCCACGTCGTCTCGGCCGATCCGGCGCCCGTGCGCAACCTCGATCTGTGCGTCCGCTCGGCGCACCTCGCGGTCAAGTCGATCGTCGCCTCGCCGATCGCGACCGCGATGGCGTGCCTGTCCGAGGAGGAGCGCGAGCTCGGCGTGGCTTTGGTCGAGCTGGGCGCGGGGGTGACCAACGTGTCGCTGTTCGCGGGCGGTCTGCTGGTCGGCCTCGCCTCGCTGCCGATCGGCGCGGGCGAGATCACCGACGACATCGCCTCGACCTTCGGCACGCGGCGCGCGCAGGCCGAGCGGCTCAAATGCTTCCACGGCAGCGCGCAGACGTCCCCGCGCGACAATCACGAGATGATCGAGGTGGCGGCGGTGGCGGGCGAGCAGGACGGCGCCGAGCCGCTGCGCATCAGCCGCGCGCAGCTCATCGCGGTGATCCGCCAGCGGCTCGAACATTGGCTCGGCGCGATCGAGGAGGCGCTGAAGGCGCTCGGCTTCACCGGGCCGATCGCGCGCCGGCTGGTGCTCACCGGCGGCGGCGCCGAGCTCAAGGGCATCGCGGATTATGCGCAAGGGGTGCTCGGCCGCGCGGTCCGCGTCGGGCGCCCGCGCGGGCTGATCGGGCTGCCCGAGGCGCATTCGGGGATGGGCTTCGCGACGCTCGCGGGGCTGGTCCTGTTCGCCGCGTCCGATCCGATCGACCTGCGCCAGGCTTCCTCCGCGCAGGCGATCGTGCGGCTTTCGCCCGGCGGGATGGTCCAGCGGCTGCTCGCGGCGGTGAAGAGCGGCTATTGATGTGGACCGGTGACTTGACGAGCGATTTTCCGTATATACATCTTGTGTCGAACCGCCTCCGTTTGCTGGCCAGCGAGATCGCAGTTCGCGATGCAGATAGAGTATGATGAGGCGAAGCGCCGCGTCACGCTCGAACGGCGGGGCCTCGATTTCGCGGAGGCGGTCGACGTGTTTGGCGGAGACGTGCTCACGCGGCGCGATCCGCGTGATTATGGTGACGAGGTTCGGTGGCAGACGATCGGCACGTTGCACGGGCGGGAGGTCTTCATCGCCTGGACATGGCGCGACGGCTGTCGTCGTATCATCTCGATGAGGAAGGCCGATGATGATGAACGAAAGCTCTTCCGAGCCTATCTGGACCGATCCTGACGACGTGCCGCCCGCCGGCCGTGAATGGTTCGAGCAGGCGGATCAGTATCGCGACGACGCGTTGATCCGGCGGGGCCGCCCCTTTCTGGCCAATCCGAAGCGGGCAGTCAGCCTGCGGTTGGACGCCGACGTGATCGCGCATTATCGCGCCGGCGGACCCGGGTGGCAGACGCGCATGAACGACGAGCTTCGCAGGGCGGCGGGTATTTGACGATCCGCCGCGGCTAAAAGCGCGTCGGTCGTAAAAAGCGCGTGCACCCGCGAATCGGTTGGGTCTATCTGGCGGACGATCGGGCGCGCCGTGCGCACCCGCAAGGGAGATGGTGATGGCGATCGAGTTCCTGCGGCCCGAGGTCGACGAGCTGAAGCCCCGCATCAGCGTGATCGGGGTGGGCGGCGCCGGCGGCAACGCCATCGCCAACATGATCGCGTCCGACGTGCAGGGCGTCGATTTCCTCGTCGCCAACACCGATGCGCAGGCATTGAACGCCTCGCCCGCGGAGAGCCGCATCCAGCTCGGGATGAAGATCACGCAGGGCCTGGGTGCCGGATCGCGGCCCGAGATCGGGCGCGCGGCGGCCGAGGAGACGATGGAGCAGCTCGAAAAGGCGCTCGACGGGGCGCACATGTGCTTCATCGCCGCCGGCATGGGCGGCGGCACCGGCACGGGCGCCGCGCCCGTGATCGCCAAGGCGGCGCGCGACATGGGCATCCTGACCGTCGGCGTCGTCACCAAGCCGTTCAGCTTCGAGGGCAACCGCCGCATGAAGGCGGCGGACGCGGGCATCGCCGAGCTGCAGAAGCACGTCGATACGCTGATCGTGATCCCCAACCAGAATCTGTTCCTGATCGCCAATCCGAACACCACCTTCAAGGAGGCGTTCCAGATGGCGGACCAGGTGCTCCAGCAGGGCGTGCGCGGC
>CAXUGZ010000114.1:283-5614 GCA_964250685.1 uncultured Sphingomonadaceae bacterium | reverse complement strand
TGCGCGAGTGGGTGCGCCGGCAGATCGGCCCGATCGCCACGCCCGACGCGCTCCAGTTCGCCCCCGGCCTGCCCAAGACGCGCTCGGGCAAGATCATGCGCCGCATCCTGCGCAAGGTGGCGGAGGGGGACACCTCCAACCTGGGCGACACCTCGACGCTCGCCGATCCGGGGGTGGTGGACGATCTGGTGGCGAACCGGGTGGGGTAGTTTCGCCGACTCGCGGAGCTTCGGCATTGAAGAGAAGGTGTTAAAAAACCGTTGCGGGCGGCTTCGTTTTCTGTGAACATAACCGCGTTCCGATCCTGGGGGGAATACATATGCGTGTTGTAGCAGTGCTCGCCGCGTTCGCGGCGCTGGCGATCTCGCCTGCGGCCAATAGCGCGCTCATCGCCGACTTCGAGCTGAATGGCTCGCTTGCCAACAGCGCGGGCACGACCGCCCTGCTGGTGAACAACGCTGGCGGCACGCTTGGATCGACGGGCATTACGTTCCTCGCGAATTCGGGTCCGACGATTACCGGGCTCACGCCCACGTCGGTCTATACGATCGATATGCAGTTCAGGCTGGATTCTGTGAATGGCTACAAGAAGCTGGTCGATTTCAGTAGCCTCGTTAGTGACTCGGGCTTCTATAACCTGAATGGTCAATTCAGCATCTACCCGCTCGGAAACACGAACGGCACGCCCACGCCGTTCGCGGCGGACACCGATGTGCGCCTCACGCTATCGCGCAACGCCGCTGGTGACGTAGCCGGCTATATCAACGACACTCTGCTGTTCGGGGCTTCCGATCCAAACAACGTGTCCGCGACCGCGATTTTAGGGACGTTGAACTTCTTCATCGACGATATCGCCACGGGTCAGCGCGAGGCCTCGAGCGGCTTCGTCGACTATATCCGGATCTACGATACCGCGATCACGCCCGGCCAGGCAACGCCCGCGCCTCCGGCCGGCGCGGTGCCGGAACCCGCCAGCTGGGCGATGATGATGGTCGGCTTCGGCGTCGTCGGCACGGCGATGCGTCGCCGGAAGGTCGCCCTCAGCTTCGCCTGATCCAAACGGGCAGCGCCGCCGGTCGCGGGATCGGCGGCGTTCTCGTATATGGCGCGCCTCGCGCACCAAGCTCGCTACGTGCGCTTGCGATCCAAAGCAGACCGGCTGCCTGCCACCGTGGCCGTGCCCTCACCCCTCCAATTGGCGCAGCAGCAGCCGCACGTCGGCGTCGATCTCGGCGTCGCGCGCGCGGAGTGCCTCGATCGTCTTGACCGCGTGGATCACGGTGGTGTGGTCGCGCCCGCCGAAGCGGCGGCCGATCTCGGGGAGCGAGCGCTGGGTGAGCTGCTTGGCGAGGTACATCGCGATCTGGCGCGGGCGCGCCACCTCGCGCGCCCGGCGCGGCGAGCCCATCTCGGACTGGCGGATGCGGAAATGCTCGCATACGCGGCGCTGGATCTCGTCGATCGAGACGCGGCGCTGGCTCGCGCGGAGCTGCTCGGCGAGGTGCTCGGCCACGAAGTCGAGATCGATCGCGCGGTTGTGCAACGTCGCGAAGGCGACGACGCGGTTGAGCGCGCCCTCCAGCTCGCGCACGCTCGCGCTGATCCGCTTGGCGAGGAAGATCGCCACCTCCTCGGGCACCGTCCCCTGCGGCAGCGCGTCGAGCTTCTTGACGATGATGTTGTACCGGAGCTCGAAATCGGCCGGGTTGATGTCCGCCACCAGCCCCCAGGACAGGCGCGACTGGATGCGCGCCTCGATCCCCTCCAGCGTCTGCGGCGAGCGGTCGGCGCTGATCACCAGCCGGCGGCCGGCCGAGATCAGCTCGTTCATCGTGTGGAAGAACTCTTCCTGCGTGCTCTCCTTGCCCGCGATGAACTGGACGTCGTCGATCAGCAGCACGTCCGCCGCGCGCAGGCGCTGCTTGAAGCTGTGCGTGTCCTTGGCGCGCATCGCCGCCACGAACTCGAACATGAACTTCTCAGATGTCATGTAGAGGATGCGCGCATCGGGATGCCGCGCGCGATATTCATGCCCGATCGCGTGCATCAGGTGGGTCTTGCCGAGGCCCACCCCCGCGTGGAGGAACAACGGATTGAAGCCGAGCCGCCCGCCCTCGGCCAGCGTGCGCGCGGCATTGTAGGCGAGCTCGTTGGCCTTGCCGACGACGAAGCTGTCGAAAGTGTAGCGCGCGTCGAGCTGGCTGCTGCCCGCGGGCACCGCCGCCCCGGGCCGGATGTCGCCGATCGGCGCGACCGCGGACGACGCGAGCGTCATCCGCGCGGGCGCCTCCGCCCCGGCCTCGATCAGCACAAGGCGCACCTGCGGCAGCAGCGCGGCCCACGCGGCGGCGATCTGCTCGGCGAAATGGCCGCGCACCCATTCGGCCATGAACGCGGAGGGCGCGGCGAGTCGCACCTCGCCCGCGTCGAGATCGCAATGCGCGAGCGTGAGCGGCTTCAGCCAGCCGTCGAAGATGCGCTCGCCGCAGCTGCGCCGGAGACTGGCACGAATCGCGTTCCACGCCGCCTCGGGGGGCGCGCTGTCATCCTGGCCGTCCATGTCCGCATCGATCCTTTTGGTCTGACGCATGCGCACACCTCCCCCGCGCGCGCAGGCGCGGGTTCGCGCCGGCACGGCCGATGACATCGCAATATTGATCGCGCGCAGCGACCCCCCTGCGCGTCGAACGCCTGTTTCGTTGATCGCGCCGACCAGAGACTCAACCGTCGCCGCGCGCCCGGTTTAGGGAGATTGCGGGCGCGCGATCAAGCGTCCCGGCCATCATAAATCTGCAATAATTCGCTTGACAGCGGAAGTCCTAGGTTTTCCGCCAAGCCGAAGCAAACAACTGAGAATATTGTGCAATTCTTACGGGCCTGGTGCTCGAGGCGGCAAGAATCATGGAAGATCAGCGAGATGGGAGCGGATACGCCGACGCACATGAAAAAGCCCGCCGATCGGGGTGATCGGCGGGCCGGTCGGCGGTGTCGCTGACGCGCGTCAGCCGAGCGCGGTCACCCGCTTGGTGAGGCGCGAGAAGCGGCGCGAGGCGGTGTTCTTGCTGAGCACGCCCTTGGCCACGCCGCGCATCAGCTCGGGCTGGGCGGCGGCGAGCGCCGCGACCGCGGCGTCCCGGTTGCCCTCGGTCAGCGCCGACTCGACCTTCTTGAGGAAGGTGCGGATGCGGCTGACGCGCGCGCCGTTGACCACGGCGCGGCGATCGTTGCGGCGGATGCGCTTCTTGGCTTGCGGCGTATTCGCCATGAATCGTGTATCCTCGGTTCAAACGGAAGAGCGGCGTCGGGCAGGCCCGCGCCGTGTCGCCTCGCCCTCTACAGAAGGCATGGGCCCGGCGCAAGCCGCTACCGCTGGCAGGTGCGGCACCAGAAGGTCGATCGCCCGCCATCCACCTGCCTCTCGACGATCCCGCCGCACGGGCATGCCGCACCCTCGCGCGCGTAGACGCGGAACTGCTTGGAGAAATAGCCGAGCTGGCCGTCGGGGCGCGCGTAATCGCGCAGGCTCGATCCGCCCGCCGCGATCGCGGCGTCGAGCACGATCGGGATCGCCCGGACCAGCCGGGTAAGCGCCGCGCGGGAGAGCGCGCCGCCTGGCTTGCGCGGATCGATCCGCGCGACGTTGAGCGCTTCGCACACATAGATGTTGCCGAGGCCCGCGACGATGCGCTGATCGAGCAGCAGCAGCTTGATCGGCGCGATCCGCCCCTCCAGCCGGCGCACGAGGTAGGCGGCGGTGAGATCGCGGCCGAGCGGTTCTGGGCCGAGCGCGCGGAACGGCGCGAAGTCCGCCAGCGCGTCGGTCGGCACTAGGTCGAGCGAGCCGAACCGGCGCGGATCGCACAGCGACAGGCGCCGCCCCGCCTCGGTCGCGATCAGCAGATGGTCGTGCGGGCCGAGCTCGACGGGATCGACGCGCCATCGCCCCGACATGCCGAGGTGGAAGATCAGCGTGTCGCCGCGATCGGTTTCGATCAGCCCGTATTTGGCGCGGCGGCCGAGCGCGGTGACGGTGGCGCCGGTCAGCCGCTGGCGCAGATCGGGCGGGATCGCGCGCCGCAGGTCGCCGCGGCGCGGCTCGACCGACGCGAGGCGCGCGCCCTCCAGCACGGGCCGCAGCCCGCGCACGGTGGTCTCGACTTCGGGCAGCTCGGGCATCGACCGGTGCAGATAGGCAAGCCGCGCGCGGCTGGCCAGCCGCAGCCCCGCCCGGGCTGGTTGGACTCGCTCCGGGGCCGATGATAAGCGCGCCCGCGATGGGCGAGCGGCGGGTCAGGCTTCAGAGCATCCAGTATCTGCGCGCGCTGGCGGCGATGATGGTGGTGTTTCATCATGCCGCGAACGGGCGCGTCTGGATGCTCCAGCCGTGGCCGATGACCGACGCGGGCGCGGCGGGCGTATCGGTGTTCTTCGTGGTCAGCGGGCTGGTGATCTACGCCGCGGCGCGGGACGAATCCCCGCGCGAATTCGCGCGGCGCCGGTTGATCCGCGTCGTGCCGCTCTATTGGTGCGCCACCACGGCCTATCTCGCGCTCATGCTCCACCGCCCGCAGGACTACGCGCAGGTCGCGCTGGATTACGTGCGGTCGCTGTTGTTCATCCCCTATCACATGCCCGGCCATCCCGAGGTGATCTTCGCGCTGCTCGTGCCCGGCTGGTCGCTCAATTATGAGATGTTCTTCTATCTCCTGTTCTTCGTCGGCATCCTGCTGGGGCGTCCCACACTCTTTCTGATCGCCGCGATCGGCGTGCTGATCGTCGCCGGGACGCTGGTCGTCAGCGACGACGCGCTGGTGAGGACCTATACCAATCCGCGCCTGCTGCAGTTTCTGGCGGGGGTGCTGATCGGCGCGGCGCTGTCGCGGCGCTGGCTGCCGCCGCTCGTCTGGCTGCTGCCGCTGGCGACCGTCGCGATGCTGGCGGCGATCTGCCTGCCCGCGCTGCTTCCATGGCTCTACCCGGTGGCGGCAATCGCGCTGGTGCTCGGCGCGGTCGCCGCCGAGGGGCGCGGGCCGATCCCCAACGTCCCCCTCCTGACGCTGCTGGGCGATGCGAGCTATTCGATCTACCTTTCGCACACCTTCACGCTGATCGGGTTCGAGCTGATCTTCAAACGTCTGCCGCTCGCTTACGGATGGGGACAGTTCATCGCCTGGCTGGCGGGCGCGCTGATCCTGTCCGCGTTGCGACACATTCCGGCGTCAAGCGCAGCGTTGAAGGCGGGTCGCTGGCAGCGTCGCGACGGGCTGGAGATCGAGGATCGGCTGGTCGTCGTGGTGGGTTGCGGCGCCGTCGGGCGCCTGGTGGTTCGCC
>CAXUGZ010000114.1:0-273 GCA_964250685.1 uncultured Sphingomonadaceae bacterium | reverse complement strand
CGCTGTCGATCCTGGTGTTCCAGCAGACCGGATCGGCGTTCCTGTCCGCGCTGATCGGCATCTGGATCCACCGTCATATCGAAAAGCCGATGCTGGCCTTCTTCGGCCGCGTCACGCGTCCGTCCGGCGCGCCCGCCCCGCGCGGCGCCTGACCGCCATGCCCTCACGGCTGATGACGGACCATGAGCACCCCGCTATGGGCGGCGCATGAGCGATACTGTCTCCTTCGGCTATGCCGACGTCACCCCCTCCGAGAAGACCGCCAAGGTGGGC
>CAXUGZ010000113.1:0-5656 GCA_964250685.1 uncultured Sphingomonadaceae bacterium | reverse complement strand
CGGGCGGTGGAGGTTGGCTAGCGCCAGCCGCAGCAGCGGGCGGCGCGGCCTGGGCAGGCGCGCGAGCGTGGCGCGCAACGCCAGCCCGACCAGCCACAGCATGGCCATCAGCAGCGCGGTCGCGCCGACGAAGCCCAGCGCGATCGTCCGGTCGCTCGCGGTCAGCACCGCCAGCGCGGCGAGCGCGGCGGCCAGCCCCGCCATGCCGAGCAGCACGCGCCAGGAGAGCCGCGGCACCGCCGCCAGTGCGCCGCGCAGCAAGGCCGCGGGCGGGATCGCGCGCGCGCGGGCGAGCGCGGGCAGCGCGCAGATCAGCGCCACCAGCAGGCCCAGCCCGAAGGCGACCAGCAGCGGCTGCGGATAGAGGCCGATGCGCGGCCGCACGGGCAGCGCGTCGCCCGCCGCGGCGGTCACGATCGCGGGCACCGCCGCGCCCAGCACCAGCCCGCCGAGGATGCCGCCGCCACCGACCAGCCCGAGCTGGATCAGCATCATCGCCACGATCGTGTTCGATCGGGCGCCCAGCACCTTGAGCGCGGCGATCACCTGCGTCTTGCCCGCGAGATAGGCGCCGACCCCGCTGCCGATGCCCACCCCCGCGATCGCCAGCGCGGCGAGGCCGACCAGCAGCAGGAACTGGCCGAGCTGGGCGATGCCGCGCCGCAGCGTCTCCGCCGCATTGTCGGGCGTGCGCATCGTCCAGCCGGCGTTGGGAAAGCGCGCGCGCAGCCGCTCGCCCACCTGGGCGGGATCGGTGCCCGGCGGGAGCAGCAGGCGATAGCGGCTCTCATAGAGGCTGCCCGGCTGGACCAGCCCGGTCGCGTCGAGCCCCGCCATGTCGACCAGCACGAGCGGGCCGAGGCTGAAGCCCTCGCCGAGGCGGTCGGGCTCGTTCGCGACGATGCCGCTCACCGTCAGCCGCGCGCCGCCGATCCGGATCGCGTCTCCCACCCGCAGCCCCATCCGATCCGCGAGCGGCCGTCCGATCGCCGCCTGACGACCGTGCGGCCGGCCCGCCGCCCCCGGCTCCAAGTCGAACGTGCCGACCAGCGGCCACGCGGCGTCCACCGCCTTGAGCGTCACCAGCACGGGCGCGCCGCCGCCGATCGGCTGCGCCATCGCGCGCATCCGCACCGTGGCGGAGGTCCTGCCCGCGCCGGCGAAGGCGGCGCCCTCCTCGACCGTGGCGAGCCGTTGCGAGACGCGCATCTCCAGATCGCCGCCGAGCATGACGCGGCCCTGCGCGTCGAGTGCGCCGAGGATGCCCGCCGACAGGCTGCCGATCCCCGCCAGCGCGGCGGTGCCGAGGAACAGGCACCAGGCGAGCAGCCACAGCCCGCGCCCGCCCGCGCGCAGGTCGCGGAGCGCCAGCCGCCCCGCCAGCCTCACGCGCGCGCCCGGTCGGCGACGATGCGGCCGTCGCCGAGCTCGATCACGCGCGCACAGCGCGCGGCGAGCCCGGCGTCGTGCGTGATGACGAGCAGGGTCGCGCCCGTCTCGCGGTGGCGCGCGAACAGCAGGTCCATGATCGCCCCGCCGTTCGCCGCGTCGAGATTGCCCGTCGGCTCGTCGGCGAACAGGATCGCGGGACGCGGCGCCAGCGCGCGCGCGATCGCCACGCGCTGCTGCTCGCCGCCCGAAAGCTGCGCGGGGTAATGGCGCAGGCGATGGCCGAGCCCGACCGCCGCCAGCTCGCGCTCGGCGCGCGCGAAGGCGTCGTCCGCGCCGGCCAGCTCGAGCGGCACCGCCACGTTCTCGATCGCGGTCATCGTCGGCAGCAGGTGGAAGGCCTGGAGCACGATCCCGATCCGCCGCGAAGTCGAGGCCGGCGACGCGCAACGTGCCCCCGCTCGGCCGCTCGAGCCCCGCGAGCAGCGCCATCAGCGACGACTTGCCCGATCCCGACGGGCCGAGCAGCGCGACGCTCTCACCCGCGCGCACCGCCAGGTCGACGCCGCGCAGGATCTCGACCCGCGCGGGCGCGCGGCCGAGCGACAGCGTCAGATTGCGCGCGTCGATGGCGATGGTATCGGAAGGCTCGCGCGATGGCGGGGAGGGGGATGATGGCATTGTTCGCCGGATATGGGGGTGGGCGGCGGCTTGTCCATCTCGTGCCGCTGCTCTGCCTGCTCGCCGCCGTGCCCGCACGCGCCGCCGGCCCGCTGATCTGGGCGTTCGGCGACAGCCTCACCGCCGGCTACGGCCTGCCGCCGGCGGACGGCTTCACCGTCCAGCTCGAACGCGCGCTGCGCCGATCGGGGGTGGCGGCGACGGTGAGGAATGGCGGCGTATCGGGCGACACCGCCGCGCAGGCGCGCGCGCGATTGCTGTGGGGGCTGCGCGGGCTCGGCGCGACGCCCGACCTCGTGATCGTCGAGCTCGGCGCCAACGACATGCTGCGCGGGCTTCCCCCGGCGCAGGCGGCGGGCAACCTCGATCTGATCCTGCGCGCGCTGAACGGCCGTCACATCCCGATCCTGCTCGCGGGCATGAAGGCGGCCCCTAATCTGGGCCCCGATTACAGGCGCGCGTTCGACGGCATCTATCCGGCGCTCGCGCGGCGCCATCGCGCGCGGCTCTACCCCTTCTTCCTCGACGGCGTCGCGGGCCAGCCGGCGCTGATCCAGGCGGACGGACTGCACCCGAATGCGCGCGGCGTGGCGGTCATCGTCCAGCGGATCATGCCGGCCGTAAGCGCGATGGTCCGATCGAGCCCGGGCGTGCCGCGCGCCACTCGACAGCGCGCCGCGGGATCACCATCTCGGGAGTGACTGGAGGCCCCATGGACACATATCGCAAGACCGACCAAGCCATCGCCGCGCTCACCCCCGAACAGTATCGGGTCACGCAGCAGAGCGGCACCGAGCGCCCCGGCACGGGGGCGCTGCTCAACAACAAGCAACCCGGCATCTATGTCGACATCGTCTCGGGCGAGCCGCTGTTCGCCAGCTCGGACAAGTACGAATCGGGGTGCGGCTGGCCGAGCTTCACCAAGCCGATCGAGCCCGCCAACGTCGCCGAGCTCAAGGACACGTCGCTGTTCATGACGCGCATCGAGGTGCGCTCGAAACACGGCGACAGCCACTTGGGGCATGTGTTCGACGACGGGCCGCGCGACCACGGGGGGCTGCGCTATTGCATCAACTCGGCCTCGCTGCGCTTCGTCCACCGCGACGAGATGGAGGCGCAGGGCTATGGCGCCTACCTGCAGCAGGTGGATGAGCGCGCATGAGCGACGCGCCGCCCGAGCCGCGCCCGTTCGAGGCCGATGTCGCCAGGCTGCTCCATCTGATGGTGCATTCGGTCTATTCGGACAAGGACGTCTTCCTGCGCGAGCTCATCTCCAACGCCGCCGATGCGTGCGAGAAGCTGCGCTACGAGGGGCTGAGCAATCCCGCATTGCTCGGCGACGACGGCCAGCCGCGCATCACCGTGACGCTCGATCCCGACGGCCGCCGGCTGACGATCGAGGATAACGGCATCGGCATGAGCGAGGCGGAGCTCGGCGAGGCGCTGGGCACGATCGCGCGATCGGGCACGCGCGCGTTCGTGGAGCGCATCGCCGCGTCGAAGGATGCCGAGGGCAGCCAGCTGATCGGCCAGTTCGGCGTCGGCTTCTATTCCGCCTTCATGGTCGCGGACCGGGTCGACGTGCTCACGCGCCGCGCGGGCAGCGATGCGGCGGCCGCATGGTCGTCGGACGGGCTCGGCACCTATACGATCGAGCCGGTCGACGTGGCCGACGCCCCCTCGCGCGGCACGCGCGTGACCTTGCAGCTCAAGGAGGACGCGGCCGGCTACACGCAGGCGCATACGATCGAGCGGACGATCAAGGCGCAGTCGGGCCATGTGCCCGTGCCCGTGTCGCTCAAGGACAATCCCGACGCCGAGCCGCGGCAGATCGGCGACGGCGCGGCGCTGTGGACGCGGCCCAAGGCGGAGATCACGCCCGAAGACTATGCCGACTTCTATCGCGGCGTCGCGGGCCAGTTCGATGCGCCCGCGCTGACGCTGCACTATCGCGCGGAGGGGCTGCACGAATATGCGGTGCTCGCCTTCATCCCTGGGACCAGGCCGTTCGACCTGTTCGACACCGATCGTGCACACGGCATCAAGCTCTACGTGCGGCGCGTGTTCATCACCGACGAGGCGGAGGTGCTGCCGCGCTATCTGCGCTTCGTGCGCGGGCTGGTCGATTCGAGCGACCTGCCGCTCAACGTCTCGCGCGAGATGATCCAGCAGAGCCCGGTACTCGCCGCGATCCAGAAGGGCTTCGCCAACCGCGTGCTGGGCGAGCTCGAGAAGCTGGGGGAGAGCGATCCCGCGCGCTTCCTCACGATCTGGGACAATTTCGGCGCGGTGCTGAAGGAGGGGCTGTACGAGGATCATGCGCGGCGCGAGACCTTGCTCGGGATCGCGCGCTTCAAGACCACCGCGTCGGGTGCCGAATGGCGCTCGCTCAGGGACTATGCCGCCGCGCTGCGCGAGAACCAGACCGCGATCTATTACGCCACGGGCAGCGATCTCGAGCGGCTGGCGACCTCGCCCCAGCTCGAGGGCTTCCGCGCGCGCGGGATCGAGGTGCTGTTGCTCGCGGATCAAGTGGATAGCTTCTGGGTCACCTCGGGCATCGATTATGAAGGCAAGCCGTTCAAGTCGGTGACGCAGGGCATGGCCGACCTGACGCTGATCCCCCTGCCAGAGGGCGCGGAGCCGGCGGCGCAGGCGCCCGAGCAGGTGGCGGGCTTCATCGAGTTCGTGAAGGCGACGCTGGGCGACGCGGTGTCCGACGTGCGCGCGTCCGAGCGGCTGACCGAGAGCGCGGTCTGCCTGGTCGCGCCCGAGCACGGCATGGACCGCCAGCTCGAGAAGCTGCTCGCCGGCGCAGGCCGGCTGCCGAATGCGGGCAAGCCGATCCTCGAGATCAACCCCCGCCACGCGCTGATCGCCCGGCTGAGCGGCCTCGCCGACGCCGACGCTGCGTTCCGCGAGGACGCCGCGCGCCTCCTGTTCGACGAGGCGAAGATCGCGGACGGCGAGCTGCCGGCGGACCCGCGCGCATTCTCCGCCCGGCTGGGGCGGATCATCGGCCGCGCATCGGGGTAGCCCGCGCGCGACCGTGCCGGGCGAGCGACGATCCGGACGGGGATCACCGCCGCAGCTCCGCCAGCGCCACGCCCGCGCACAATGCGGCGGCGACGCCCGCGGTCAGCGGCCACCCGCCCGCGCTGTAGGTGACGCTGCCGAGCGTCGAGCCGATCGCGCCGCCGGCGAACAGCGTCGTCATGTAGATGCTGTTGACGCGCCCGCGGATGTCGGGAGCGACGCCGAACACCACCATCCGGCCGAGCGTCTGGTTGATCTGCACGCCCGCGTCGATCGCGATCGTCAGCACCATGAACGCGACGAACGACAGCGCCGCGACCGCGCCGATCGTCCCCAGGAAGGCCAGCGCCACCACGATCGCCGCACCGATCGTGCCCGCGCGGTCCAGCCCATGGTGCGCCAGCCGCGCGCCCACCGGCGCGGCCAGCGCACCGCCCGCGCCCGCCAGCGCGAACAGCGCGATGCGATAGGGGTCGAGCGCGAAGCGATCGGCCAGGACGAGCGGCGCGATCGCCCACAGCATGTTGAACGCGGCGAACATCATCGCCTG
>CAXUGZ010000112.1:0-5733 GCA_964250685.1 uncultured Sphingomonadaceae bacterium | reverse complement strand
ATCACGCAGTGGAAGCGCAGCGGGACGCTCAGCATCGAGGACGAGAACCTGCTCGACGAGCTCCACGATCTCGCCCGCCGGCTCGACGACCGGATGGCGACGATCGAGCGCATCGTCGCCGCCGACGACCCCAATTTCCGCCGCCCCGTGAGCGAGCGGCTGGCCGACGACCACGCGGAAGACCACGTCTTCGATCGCCTGGCCGAGCGCCGCCCCGCCCGCCGCTGACCCCCATCCTTTTCAACAAGGACGATGACATGACACCGCGTCGTACCCGCTTCTACCTCGACAAGCGCAACGGCAAGCTGATGGGCGTATGCGCCGGCATCGCGGACTATACCGGCATCGACGTCACCTTCGTGCGCGTCGGCGTGGTGCTGCTGACCGTGTTCGCCACCGGCGGGGTGGGCGCGATCTGCTACTTCATGCTCGGCTGGCTGGCGAACGACCGGCCGCGCGAGTTCGACCATGAGGATCGCACCGACCGCAAGTTCTGGCAGAAGGTGCGCGCCCGCCCCGGCCACTCGATCCGCGACGTGCGGGCCAGCTTCCGCGACATCGATCGCCGGCTCGCCGACGTGGAGACGCACGTCACCAGCCACAACCGCCGGCTCGCCGACGAGATCGACGCGCTGCGCTGAGCCGCCGCACATGGGAGACCCATAATGTCATACGAAGCCTTCGCCCTGTTCATGATGGTGCCGATCCTGGCGGTCTCGATCGGAATGGCGGGCGTGCTCGGCTGGATCTACACGACCTGGCTGCGCGTCAAGAACGGCTACCCGCTGGAGGGCAAGGACGGGCAGAGCGTCTATCCCGGCGCCACCACCGAGACGATCGAGCGGGTCAAGCTGCTCACCTCGGAGAACGCGCAGCTCCGCGCCGAGCTGGGCGCGGTCAAGGACCGGCTCGCCACCGTCGAGCGCATCGTCACCGACCGCAGCTATTCGCTCGAGAACGAGATCGAGCGGCTGCGCATCCCCGCCAACTGAGGAGAACCCGCATGTTCGACAGCAGTACGATCTGGGTGCTGATCCCGATCGCGGCGATCCTGGGAGGCATCGCCAAGCGCTGGTTCTCGCTCAAGGAGCGCCAGCTCGACCGGATGACGCACGACACGATGGAGCGCGCCGCGCAATATGCCGCCAAGACCGAGCGGCTCGAGCAGCGCGTGGCGGTGCTCGAGCGCATCCTCACCGATCGCTCGGCCACGCTCGGCGACGAGATCGAGCGGCTGCGCGACCGCCCGGTGAACTGACAACCAGCCAGACAGGCTCAGGGAGCTTTCGAGATGAACCCGTTCGAGATGGTGGTGCTGATCGTGCTGATCGGAGGCGTCGTCCGCATCGTGCAGGCCAAATACGGCGTCGTCCGCACCGGGCGCGGCAAGGAAGAGATGTATATCCGCCCGCCGCAGGACGATGCGGAGGCGGAGCGCATGAAGGGCGAGGTGCGCCAGCTCAAGGACCGCATCGCGGTGCTCGAGCGGATCGTCACCGACGGCGACCGCAACCGCGGCCTCGCGCTTGAGCGCGAGATCGAGGCGCTGCGCAGCGACCGGGAGAGCCGGTGATGGCCGATCCGATCGTCTGGACGATCCTCAGCGCGGCCGCGCTGGGCGGGCTGGTGGTGGTGACGGTGGCGGCGCTCAAGGGCTGGCGCGACTGGATCGCGCTGCAGCGCCTGTCGATCGAGGGCCGCCTTTCCACCGAACCGCTCCGCGCGCCGAGTTCGGGCGCGCGCATCGAGCTCGCCGACCTGCGCGAGCGCGTGCGCAAGCTGGAGGCGATCGCGGCGGGCGTCGATCTGTAGCGCGGCCGACACGCCGCCCGCTACAGCAACCCCAGCAGACGGAAGCTCGTCACGTCCCCGCCCGCGAAGATCAGGTGATCGGTCACCCTTATGCCGAGCGGCCGCGCGACCTCGACCAGGCGGCGCGTGGTGACCAGATCGGCGCGGCTCGGCGCGGGATCGCCGTTCGGATGGTTGTGCGCCACGATCAGCCGGCGCGCCCCCAGCCGCAGCGCGTCGCCGATCAGGTCGCGCAGCGGCAGCTCGACCAGGGTGGCGCACGATCCGGGCAGCACCGCAAACTCGATCAGCCCCAGCACAGCGTCGAGGTGCGCGACCGCCACGGTCTCCGCGCGCAAGCCCGCGAAGGTGGGGGCGAACAGCGCATGCGCGCGGTCGGTATCGGCGATCCGGTGTTCCACGATCCGTTGGTGACGCATCGTTCCCGATCCAAATCCGCGCCGGCTTGTCCGCCCGGCGACGCGAGCGCGACAGCGTCGATGTGTCCGTTTCGGCCCGTCGCGTCGGATTCGTCCGTTTCGGATCGGCTTGGCGCGCTTGGCGGCGATCGGGTGCCGGTCCATAAGCGCGCGACCGAGCGGAGCCCCGATGTCGCCATCACCCCATCCCGAGCAGCAATATCTCGATCTCGTCGCGCGCACCTGGAGCGAGGGCGACGAGCGGATCGATCGCACCGGCGTCGGCACGCGATCGCTGTTCGGCGCGACGATGCGCTTTCCGCTCGCCGACGGCGCGGTGCCGTTGCTCACCACCAAGCGCGTGGCGTGGAAGGTGGCGGCGCGCGAGCTGCTCTGGTTCCTCAGCGGATCGACCAGCATCCGCCCGCTGGTGGCGGACAAGGTGCATATCTGGACCGATTGGCCGCTCGCGCGCTACCGCCGCGAGACGGGCGAGGCGATCGACCGCGAGACGTTCGAGGCGCGCATCCTCGCCGACGACGCCTTCTCGCAGGCATGGGGCGATCTCGGTCCGGTCTACGGCAAGCAGTGGGTTGATTGGCCGCATTACGAGGCGGCGGAGCTGCCCGGGCTCTACCGGCGCGGCGCCGGGCACAACCAGATCGCGCAACTGGTGGAAGGATTGCGCGTCAACCCTTTCTCCCGGCGTCACATTTTCACCGGCTGGAATGTCGACGAGCTCGCCGCCATGGCGCTGCCGCCGTGCCACATGACCTACCAATATCATGTCGCGGGCGGGCGGCTGTCGGGGATGCTGTGGCAAAGATCGTGCGACCTGGGGCTCGGCTTCGCCTTCAACGTCTTTTCGGCGGCGCTGCTGATCGCGATGCTGGCGCAGCAATGCGATCTGGAGCCGGGCGAGCTAGTGTGGAGCGCGGGCGACGCGCACCTCTACCTCAACCATGCGCATCTGGTGGAAGAGCAGCTCAAGCGCGCCCCGCACGGCCAGCCGCGCCTGCGCCTGCTGCGGCGGCCGCCGAGCATCTTCGACTATCGCATCGCGGATTTCGCGATCCAGGATTATGCGCCGCAGCCGCACATCGCCGCGCCGGTGGCGGTATGAGGCGCGGTCGATTCGCACTGGCGGCCGTGCTGGTGCTGGCGGGCTGCACCGCGGCGCCGAAGCCCCCGCCCCGCCCCGCCCCGCCACCCCCGCCGCCGACCGCCCTGCCCCCGCCGCCGCCGGTGATGGACTGGCGCGACGTGCCGCTGACACCCGGCGGCTGGCGCTATGCGCAGGACGCGGCCTCCTCCACCGCCTCGTTCGGGCTAGCTCCGGCGGCGGCCTTGTTCGAACTGCGCTGCGATCGCGCGCAGCGGCTGGTGGAGCTATCGCTCCACGGGGCGAGCGGCGGCGCTCTCACGGTCACGACCTCCTATTCCAAACGCACCCTGCTCCCCCGCGCCGGGACACCCGACCGCGCTACAGCATCGCTCGCCGCGACCGACCGCTTCCTCGACGAGATCGCCTTCAGCCGCGGGCGCTTCACCGTGGCGTCGCCAGGCGTGGCCACGCTCGTCCTCCCCGCCTGGGCCGAGCCGGCGCGCGTGATCGAGGATTGCCGGGGCTAGGCGGATCGACATTCAGTCAGGGAAGGTGCGGCACCCTTGATCCTTCCCTGGAAGGGGAGGTGGCAGGCGAAGCCTGACGGTGGGGTATCCCGCCTCGGGCGGAGTGCTCTCCTTCGAACGGGGATACCCCTCCACCACCGCCTGCGGCGGCGGTCCCCCTCCCCCTGCGGGGGAGGAACTGAGGCCGACGCGAATGTCGATCCGCCGCCACGCAAAGGCGGATATCCCACCGCGAAAATATTTGAAATCGGGGCTTGTTCGCGCGGCCCGAATGACTCACATTGCCGCTCGTTCTGCAACTTGGCGAAAGGAGGTGACCGATGTCTCATGGTTCAGCTTGGGGGTCGGTTCAGTCCGTTCGGGAGACGCGTTCGTAAGAACGCCGGGGGTCTCCCGGGCCGGACATCCGGCCGCTGACCCATGTTGGAAGGGCCGCTGGGGCAACCCGGCGGCCCTTCTTCGTGACGCCTATTGCCGCTCCAGCAGCTCGTCGCGGATCGTGATCGCGGCGACCGCCATTCTGACCTCGATCAGGAACAAGACCAGCCCGGCGATAAGCAGGATCAGCGACAGCGCGAACACCACCGCGAGCGTGCGCGCGAAGCCGAAACCGGCGAGGTGCGCGACGAACAGCGCCGCGACCACGGTGCACAACGCCACCGCGCTCGCGGTCACGAGGAAGATCGCGCCGTTGACGGTCCGCATCCGCCGGTCGAGCAGCCGCAACTCCTCCACCTGCCGCGTATGGCGCGGATCGTCGCGCGGGGTGAAGCGGTCCTCGATCGACCGCGCGCGATCGACGATCCGCGCCAGCCGCCCGACCAGCATGCTGAGGATCGATGCGATGCCCGTCAGCAGGAACACCGGCGCGAGCGCCAGCTGGATGTCCTTCGCCAGCCCCGGCAGACTGGAGACCTGCAGGAGATCCGCCACATCCACCTACCCCGCCTGACTCGCGCGCGCGGCGTTGACCCCCATGCTCGCGAGGTAGCGCTTGAGGTTGCGCGCCGCCTGGCGGATGCGGTGCTCGTTCTCGACCAGGGCGATGCGGACATAGCCCTCGCCCTCCTCGCCGAAGCCGACCCCGGGCGAGACCGCGACCTGCGCGTGGGTGAGCAGCTGCTTGGAGAATTCCATCGCGCCGAGATGCTTGAGCGCGGGCGGGATCGGCGCCCAGGCGAACATCGAGGCTTCGGGCGGGGGAATGTCCCATCCCGCGCGGCCGAAGCTTTCCACCAGGCAGTCGCGCCGCCCCTTGTAGAGCTTGCGGTTCGCCTCGATGATGTCCTGCGGTCCGTTGAGCGCCGCCACCGCCGCCGCCTGGATCGGCGTGAACGCGCCGTAATCGAGGTAGGACTTCACCCGCGTCAGCGCCGCGATCAGCGTGCGGTTGCCCACCGCGAAGCCGATCCGCCACCCCGCCATCGAATAGGTCTTGGACATCGAGGTGAACTCGATCGCCACGTCCTTCGCGCCCGGCACCTGCAGGATCGAGGGCGTCGGCGTGTCGCCGAAATAGATCTCGGCATAAGCGAGGTCGCTCAGCACCCAGAGCTTGTGCTCCCTGGCGAACGCGACGACCCTTTCATAGAATGCGAGGTCGGCGACATAAGCCGTTGGATTGGAAGGATAGCCGATCACGAGCACCGAGGGCTTGGGCACGGTGTAGGCGACCGCGTGCTCCAGCCGTTCGAAGAAATCGGGGCCGGGTGCCGCCGGGATCGAGCGGATCGCGGCGCCCGCGATGATGAAGCCGAAGGTGTGGATCGGATAGCTCGGATTGGGCGCGAGCACGACGTCGCCGGGCGCGGTGATCGCCTGGGCGAGATTGGCCAGGCCCTCCTTGGAGCCCAAGGTGACCACCACCTCCCGGTCGGGATCGAGCTCGACC
>CAXUGZ010000111.1:0-5748 GCA_964250685.1 uncultured Sphingomonadaceae bacterium | reverse complement strand
CGATCGCGCCGTCGCGCACCACCGGCCGCTCGACCACCTTGTTGGGGCCGATGATCGCCACTTCGGGACGGTTGATCACGGGCGTAGTGACGATACCGCCGAGCGGCCCGAGCGAGGTCAGCGTCAGCGTCGAGCCCGACAGCTCGCCGGCAGCCGCCTTGCCCGCGCGCGCGGCTTCCGCCAGGCGGCGGATCTCGGCGGCGAGCTGCCAGACGTTGCGGTCCTGCGCGTCGCGCACCACCGGCACCATCAGCCCCGCATCGGTCTGCGTCGCGATGCCGAGATGGACCGCGCCGTGGCGCGTCACCACCCCCGCCTCGTCATCGTAGCGCGCGTTTAGCATCGGGAAGGCGGGAAGCGCCCGGCACAGCGCCACGACCAGCAACGGCAGCATCGTCAGCCGGGGCTTGTCCCCGCGCGCATCGTTGAGATCGGCGCGCAACGCCTCGAGCTTGGTCACGTCGAGCTCGTCGACATAGGTGAAATGCGGGATCGCGCGCTTCGACGCCGCCATGTTCTCGGCGATGCGGCGGCGCAGGCCGATCACCTTGACCTGCTCGTCCGCGCGCCTGGCGCCGGCGGCGCGATAGCCCTGGTTGTAGGTCAGGAACGCGTCGAGATCGGCGTGGCGCACCCGATCCCCCTTGGCCTTCACCTGGGCGAGATCGATGCCGAGATCCCTCGCGCGCTGGCGCACCGCGGGCGAAGCGAGCACGCGCTTCTGCACCCTCTCCCCTTCAGGGGAGAGGGCAGGGGAGAGGGGGCTGTCCTTCGCTTGGAGCGGGGTGCTTGATGCAACGGACTCCCCCTCTCCCAACCCTCTCCCCTGAAAGGGAGAGGGCTTTTCGGCGCGCTCTTCCGGCTCGGGCACGGGATCGGGCAGCGCCACCTGTCCCGCCTCGGCGGGCGCCACCTGCACCGTCGGTTCGTTAGCGGGCGCCGCGTCGGTCTCGAACACCGCGAGCACCGATCCGATCGCGATCCGGTCGCCGACCTCGCCCGCCACCTCGGCGATCGTGCCAGCGACGGGTGCGGTCATCTCGACCGTCGCCTTGTCGGTCATCATGTCGCACAGCGGATCGTCCTCGGCGACGACATCTCCCACCTGTACGTGCCAGGCGACGATCTCCGCCTCGGCGATGCCCTCGCCGATGTCGGGCAGCTTGAACGGATAGCGCGCCATCAGGCCTCCAGCACCTTGTCGAGCGCGCGCCGCAGCCGCACCGGACCCGGGAAATACGCCCATTCGAGGCTGTGCGGATAGGGCGTGTCCCAGCCGGTGACGCGCTCGACCGGCGCCTCGAGCTGGTAGAAACAGCGCTCCTGGACCAGCGCGGCGAGCTCGGCGCCGAACCCCGACGTGCGCGTCGCCTCGTGCACCACCATGCAGCGCCCGGTCTTCGCGATCGAGCGCTCGATCGCGGCGATGTCGAGCGGCATCAGCGTGCGCAGATCGATGATCTCGGCGTCGATCCCGCTCTCCGCCACGACTCCCGCGGTGACGTGGACCATCGTGCCGTAGCACAGGATCGTCACCGCCTCGCCCTCGCGCACCACCGCCGCCTCGCCCAGCGGGATGCGGTAATAATCCTCGGGCACCGCGCTCGCCGGATGCCTCGCCCAGGGCGAGACGGGGCGGTCGTAATGGCCGTCGAACGGGCCGTTATAGATGCGCTTGGGCTCGAAGAAGATCACCGGATCATTGTCCTCGATCGCCGCGATCAGCAGCCCCTTGGCGTCGTAGGGGGTGGAGGGCACCACCGTCTTGAGCCCCGCGACGTGCGTGAAGATCGCCTCGGGGCTCTGGCTGTGCGTCTGCCCGCCGAAAATGCCCCCGCCAAACGGCGAGCGCACCGTCAGCGGCGCGGTGAACTCGCCCGCCGATCGGTAGCGCAGCCGCGCCGCCTCGCTCACGAGCTGGTCGAACGCGGGATAGATATAATCGGCGAACTGGATCTCGGGCACCGGACGCAGCCCATAGGCGCACATGCCGACCGCGACGCCGATAATGCCGAGCTCGCTGATCGGCGTGTCGAACACGCGCGTCTTGCCGTAGCGCTGCTGGAGATGCTCGGTCGCCTTGAACACCCCGCCGAAGAAGCCGACATCCTCGCCCATCACGACGATATCGGGATCGCGCGCCATGCAGATGTCGAGCGCCGAGTTGATCGCCTGGATCATGTTCATGGTGCGCGTCGCCACTAGCCCTGGCCCCTGAAGAGCGGCGTTACGTAATTCCGAAAACCACTTTTCTTGTCGTCATGCCGGACTTGTTCCGGCATCCACGGGTCAACCAAATCGACGACTTGGGAGTATGCTGAACGGTGGACCCCGGCCTTCGCCGGGGTGACGGCTCTATTCCGCAACAATCCCCTGAACGGGAGAGGGAGCCGCGTCCCCCTCATATCCCCGCTGCCGTGCGCTCGTCGCTCATCTGGCGCGATTGCTCCTCGAGGTGCCACGGCATCTGTTCGAACACGTCCTCGAACATCGTCGCGAAGGGGTGCTGGAGCAGCCCGTCGGCGAGCACGCCCTGCGCCTCGGCTTGCTTCTGCGCCGCGCGCACCTCCTCGGCCACCGCCCGGTCCATCGCCGCGTGGCGCTCCTCGTCCCACGCGGCCGTAGCGATGAGGTGCTGTTTGAGCCGCGCGATCGGGTCGCCGAGCGGCCAGGTGCCGCTCTCCTCGGCCGAGCGGTATTTGGTCGGATCGTCCGAGGTCGAATGGCCCTCGGCGCGGTAGGTGAAGAACTCGATCAGCGTCGGCCCGGCATTGGCGCGCGCGCGCTCGGCCGCCCACTCGGTCGCGGCATAGACCGCGAGCGCGTCGTTGCCGTCGACCCTGAGCCCGGCGATGCCGTAGCCGATCGCGCGCGCGGCGAAGGTGGTGTTCTCGGCACCCGCAAAGCCCGAGAAGGACGAGATCGCCCATTGGTTGTTGATGACGTTCAGGATCACCGGAGCGCGATACACGCTGGCGAAGGTGCAGGCCGAGTGGAAGTCGCCCTCCGCGGTCGAGCCCTCGCCGCACCAGGCCGCGGCGATGCGCGTGTCGCCGCGCGCGGCGCTCGCCATCGCGAAGCCGACCGCCTGCGGATATTGCGTCGCGAGATTGCCCGAGATCGAGAAGAACCCCGCCGCGCGCGAGGAATACATGATCGGCATCTGCCGGCCCTTCAGCCGATCGCCGAGGTTCGAATAGACCTGGCACATCATGTCGACCAGGCTCCAGCCGCGCGCGATCAGCAGCCCCTGCTGGCGATAGGAGGGGAAGCACATGTCGTCGCGGTCGAGCGCGTAAGCCGCGGCGATCGAGGTCGCCTCCTCGCCGGTGCATTTCATGTAGAAGCTGGTCTTGCCCTGGCGCTGGGCGCGGTACATGCGATCGTCGAACGCGCGCGTCAGCGCCATGTGGCGCAGCATCGCGACGAGCCGTTCGGGCTCCAGCCGCGGGTCCCACGGGCCGGTGGCGCGACCTTCGTCGTCGAGCACGCGCACCAGCGAATAGGCGTGCTCGCGCATCGTCGACGGCGCGGCGTCGATCGCCGGCCGCGCGACCGCACCCGCCGCGCCACGATCGAAATCGGCATAGTCGACTGCGTCGCCGGGGCGGAAGCGCGGCTCGGGAACGTGGAGCGAAAGGGGCGGCAGGTTCGGCCGGCGCGGTTCGTCAGCCATCTGCATCCTCGCCCAACGCGGCCGCCGCCACGGCGTTGCCTCGTTATTTTAGTTCAAGTCGGCGCAGAGTCGGAGTGAAATCGATCTAACGGGGCCAGCGGCCCGATCGGCCGTCGAAGAACGAGATCGCCGCGCTGCCGGTGTCGCCGAGCGGCACGATCGCGGTGCCGTAGATCGCGCGTTCGCCGTTGGTGCCGATCTCCATGCCGACCTCGCCATGGATCCGCCGATCGAGGCCGCCGCCGTCGAGGCCGCGGTTAGGGTGCAAGGCGGCGGCTTCCAGCACCGCCGCGCGCTGCGCGGGCGTCAGGTGGATCACGTCGGAGGGCGCGTCCTGCGCGATCGCGGAGGTGGCGAGCAGCAGCAGCGGCAGCGCGGCGGCGGTAAGGCGACGGGTCATCTTCATGGTCCTCGTGCCGCCGGGAATGCGCCTGCGCGGCTGTCGCATCGCTGAACGGTGCCGGCCGGGATCAAGCCGCCCGTTTTTCCCGCTCCCGCATCTCCTGATTGAGCATCTCCGCCAGCAGGAACGCCAGTTCGATGCTCTGGCTCGCGTTGAGGCGCGGGTCGCAATGCGTGTGGTAGCGCAGGGACAGCCCCTGCTCGGTCACCGCGATCGCGCCGCCGGTGCATTCGGTGACGTTCTGCCCGGTCATCTCGGCGTGGATGCCGCCGCCGTGCGTGCCCTCGGCGCGGTGCACCGCGAAGAAGCCGCGCACTTCGGCCAGGATGCGCTCGAAGGGCCGCGTCTTGTAGCCGTTCGCCGCCTTGACGACGTTGCCGTGCATCGGATCGCAGCTCCACACCACCGGCCGCCCCTCGCGCGTCACCGCGCGGATCAGGCCCGGCAGGTGCTTCTCGATCTTGTCGTGGCCGTAGCGCGTGATGAGCGTGATGCGCCCCGGCTGCCGCGCGGGATCGAGCGTGTCGAGCAGGCGCAGCAGCTGATCGGGCTCGAGGCTCGGCCCGCACTTGATCCCGACCGGATTTCCGACGCCGCGCAGATATTCGACGTGCGCCGATCCGGCGAAGCGCGTGCGATCGCCGATCCACAGCATGTGCGCGCTGGTATCGTACCAGCCGCCCGTAAGGCTGTCCTGCCGCGTCAGCGCCTGCTCGTATTGGAGCAGCAGCGCCTCGTGGCTGGTGTAGAAGCTGGTCGATTTGAGCTGGGGCACCGTCTCGGGATTGATGCCGCACGCCGCCATGAAGCCGAGCGCGTCGCCGATGCGGTCGGCAAGCTGCTGGTATTGCGCCGCCCACGCGCTGCGCCCCATGAAATCGAGCGTCCAGGCATGGACCTGCGCGAGATTGGCATAGCCGCCTTGCGCGAACGCGCGCAGCAGGTTGAGCGTCGCCGCCGCTTGCGAATAAGCGCGCACCATACGCTGCGGATCGGGGCGGCGGCCCTCGGGCGTGAAGGCGATGTCGTTGACGTTGTCGCCGCGATAGGAGGGGAGGGTGACCCCGCCCTGCTCCTCGGTCGGGGTCGAGCGCGGCTTGGCGAACTGGCCCGCCATGCGGCCGACCTTCACCACCGGCAGCCGCGACGAATAGGTCAGGATCACCGCCATCTGCAGGATGACGCGGAAGGTGTCGCGGATGTTGTTGGGGTGGAATTCGGCGAAGCTCTCGGCGCAGTCGCCGCCCTGGAGCAGGAACGCCTCGCCCGCCGCGACGCGCGCGAGATCGGCGGTGAGCGCGCGCGCCTCGCCCGCGAACACCAGCGGCGGATAGCGGCCGAGCTCGGCCTCCGCCGCCGCGAGCGCGTCCGCGTCGGGGTAATCGGGCAGCTGCCGCGCCTCGTGCGCGCGCCAGCTTTCGGGGGTCCAGTTGGTCGCCACGTCGGTTCCTTGTCGGCTGCGCCGCCTAGCTCAAGCCGCGCATCGTGTCACGCACGCGCGAAGGGGAAGGTCTCGACGATCCCGGCGATGCGCCATGCCGCGCGGCCGTCGCCGAATGCGTCGGACGGGCGCGACATGGCGACGTGCGCGGCGGCATCGTCGAGCAGCCGGTTTGCGGCGCGGACGATCGCCGCGGGGCGGGTGCCGACGAGCAGCGCGTTGCCGCGC
>CAXUGZ010000110.1:1116-5787 GCA_964250685.1 uncultured Sphingomonadaceae bacterium | reverse complement strand
GCGGGCGATCGACCTTCATGGTCGAGATGGTCGAGACCGCCGCGATCCTGGCGCAGGCGACCGAGCGCTCGTTCGTCATCCTGGACGAGGTCGGGCGCGGCACCTCGACCTATGACGGGCTCGCGATCGCGTGGGCGGTGGTGGAGGCGGTGCACGACGTCAACCGCTGCCGCTGCCTGTTCGCGACGCATTATCACGAGCTGACGCGGCTCGCCGAGCGGCTGGACGCGCTGTCGCTGCGCCACGTCCGCGCGCGCGAATGGAAGGGCGAGCTGGTGCTGCTGCACGAGGTCGCGCCGGGGCCGGCGGACCGCAGCTACGGCCTCGCCGTCGCGCGTCTCGCGGGGCTTTCTCCGGCGGTGATCGCGCGCGCGAAGGAGGTGTTGAAGCGGCTGGAGGCGGGGCGGGCCGCGACCGGCGGGCTCGCGGCGGGGCTCGACGAGCTGCCGCTGTTCGCCGCCGCCGCGCAGGCGGAGGAGGCGCGCCGCGACCCGCTGCGTGATGCGCTCGCCGCAATCGACGCCGACGCGCTCACCCCGCGCGAGGCGCTCGAGGCGCTGTACCGCCTGCGTGCCTTGGCAGCTGAGGGTGGGGAGTAGGTGTCGTGATTAGAAGTATAACTCCGTTCGCTCCGAGCGAAGTCGAGGAGCGTTGCGCAGCGTGTCTCGACTTCGCTTGACACGAACGGTGGGGTGGGGCTCAGCCAATTATGACATCGCTCCCCGCGCCAGCCCCAACGTCACCGCCGCGATGCGCGCCGCGACCAGGCCGGAGAGCTGATGGCGGTCGTCGCGCGACGGCACGTATTCGACCAGCGCGAGCCCCGCGATCGTCGCCTTGGCGGCAACGCCGCGCAGGATGCGGATCATGTCCTCGTAGGTCAGGCCGCCGGGCGTCGGCATGTTGACCGCGGGCAGCACCGCCGGATCGATCCCGTCGCAGTCGATCGAGATGAACACGCGCGCGCCCGGCGCGATCGCGTCGAGCACGGCGGCCGGCCCCTGCTCGTGGAGCGCATAGGAGGTGACGAGCGTCGATCCCCAGCCGCGCGCATCGTCGTGCTGCCAGCTTTCGCCCGATCCGAGGCCGCGCATCCCGACCTGCACCATGCGCGTCACCCACGGATATTCCGCCGCGCGGCGCATGGTCGAGCCGTAGCCATAGGCGTTGCCCTGGATCACGTCGGCCCAGTCGACGTGCGCGTCGACCTGGAGGATCGTCAGCGGCCCGTGGCCCGCATAGGCGGCGAGCGCGGGGATCGGCACCGAATCGTCGCCGCCGAGCAGGATCGGCACCGCGCCCGCCTCCAGCACCCGGCGCATCGCCGCCGTGATGCGCGCACGATTGCCCTCCGCGTCCCACGGGTTGGTCGGCACGTCGCCCGCATCGACGCAGCCGCGCCTGTCCTCCTTAACGGGGAACAAAGTGGCGTCGAGATCGAAATCATACTGGCCGAGCGAGCCCGCGAACTGCGCCGACGCCCGGCGCAGCATCGCGGGCCCGTCGGCCGAATGGCTGCGCTCCCCCACGACATAGGGCGAGGCTTCGGATGCGCCGAGCACGACCACGCGCGCCTGGCCCAGCGCGTCCAGCTCCGCTGAGGGCAAGCCGATGAAGGTCGGGCGACGGGGCGCGGCCATGTGTCTCTCCTGCTGCGGCGGAGCTATGTGCCTGCTACCCGTGCGCCGCCTCGGCGCGCGCGATCGCGGTGAGCACCATCTCGCGCGCCTCGCCCGCGCCGCCCCACGATCCCATCCGCACCCATTTGCCCGGCTCGAGGTCCTTGTAGTGGGTGAAGAAATGCTCGATCTGCTGCATCACGATCTGGGGCAGGTGCTCGCGCTCGGTGACGCTCGTATAATAAGGGAAGGTGTCGTCGACGGGGACGCAGACCAGCTTCTCGTCGCCGCCCTTCTCGTCCTCCAGCTTGAGCACCGCGATCGGCCGCGCGCGCACCACGCATCCGGGAATGAACGGGGTGCGCGAGATCACCAGCGCGTCGATCGGATCGCCGTCTTCGGACAAGGTGTGCGGCACGAAGCCGTAATTGGCCGGATAGCGCATCGGCGTGTGCAGGATGCGATCGACGAACAGCGCGCCCGACACCTTGTCGAACTCGTACTTCACCGGTTCGCCGCCGATCGGGACCTCGATGATGACGTTGAGGTTGTCGGGCGGGCGCGTGCCCACGGGGATGGCATCGATGTTCATGGACGCGGCCATGCCCACCGCTCACGCAAAAAGCCAGCCGTTCAGTCGTCCTCATCTTCGTAATGCGCGAGCGCGAGCGCGCGCGCCTTGATCTGGCGCGTCATGCACCAGTGGACCAAAGCCTCTTCGCGCCCGTGCGTCACCCACACTTCGGCGGGCGCGATCTCGGCGATCGTCGCGGTGAGCTCGTCCCAGTCGGCATGGTCGGACACGACCAGCGGGAGCTCGACATTGCGCTGGCGCGCGCGCTGGCGCACGCGCATCCACCCGCTCGCCATCGCGGTGATCGGATCGGGCAGGCGGCGCGACCAGCGATCGTTGAGCGCGCCCGGCGGGCATAGCACGATCGCCCCCTTCATCTCCGCCGCCTTGCGTCCGGTGGCGGGCTCGAGCGCGCCGAGATCGATCCCGAGGCCGCGATAGAGGTCGCACAATTTCTGCAGCGCGCCGTGGAGGTAGATCGGATCATGATGGCCGCGCCCGCGCAGCTCCATGATGACGCGCTGCGCCTTGCCGAGCGCATAGGCGCCGACGAGCACGCACCGTTCGGGATTGGCGTGGAGCGCCTCCAGCAGCCGGTCGATCTCCGATCGCGTATCGGGGTGGCGGAAGACGGGCAGGCCGAAGGTCGCCTCGGTGATGAACACGTCGCACGGGACCGGCTCGAACGGCAGGCAGGTGGGATCGGGGCGGCGCTTGTAATCGCCGGAGACGACGATGCGCTCCCCGCCGCGCTCCAGCACGATCTGCGCCGAGCCGAGCACGTGGCCGGCGGGGACGAAGCTCACCTCGACGTCGCCCAGCCGCAGGGTCTCGCCATAGGCGACCGGCTGGCCGTGCTGCGGGCCGTAGCGGCATTCCATGATCGCGAGCGTCTCCGCGGTGGCGAGCACCGCCGCGTGGCCGCCGCGCGCGTGATCCGCGTGGCCGTGGGTGACGAGTGCGCGCGCCTGCGGGGTCGAGGGGTCGATCCACGCATCGGCGGAGGGAAGGTAGAGCCCGTGCGGGTGCGGCTCGATCCAGGCGCCGGGGCGGTCCATGCCCGCCCATATGGTCGGCGGGCGCGTGCGATACCAGCGCGGGATACGCGAGCGCGCTGCTTCGTTGTCCCGCCGTATCGACAGGAGATTTCATGGAAGGCATCGGCACCGTAGCGGCGATCGGAGGGATCCTGCTCGCGCTCGTCCTGGTCTACGCGGTGATCGCCAACCAGCGGCGCTCGCGCGCCGACGTGCGGCGCACCGAGGAGGCGACCAAGGACCTGTATGCGAAGATCGATCGCCAGGACCAGGTCACCGATCCCGACGAGAAAAGGTTTTAGCGATTTAGTACCTCCCCGTCGACGACGGGGAGGGGGACCATCCGAAGGATGGTGGAGGGGAAATTCCGCGCGTCCGGAAGGCCCCTCCACCATCGCTTGCGCGATGGTCCCCCTCCCCACGCAAGGCATGGGGAGGTAGTAATGGAGCTTCCCCTTCCCATCGCCGGCTGGTTCGCCAAGCGCGGCTGGTCGCCGCGTCGCTACCAGCTCGACATGCTCGACGCCGCGAAGGCGGGCGACCACGCCTTGCTCGTCGCGCCGACGGGCGCGGGCAAGACGCTGGCGGGCTTCCTGCCCAGCCTGGTCGAGCTGATCGAGCGGCCCGCGCCGGGCCTCCACACACTCTACGTCTCGCCGCTGAAGGCGCTGGCGGTGGACGTGCAGCGCAACCTCACCGATCCGATCGCCGAGATGGGGCTCGACCTTAAGGTCGAGACGCGCACCGGCGACACGCCCTCCGATCGCAAGGCGCGCCAGCGGATCAAGCCACCGCAGATGCTGCTGACCACGCCCGAATCGCTCAGCCTGCTGCTCAGCCACCCCGACAGCGCTTTGCTGTTCGCGACGCTCTCGACGCTGATCGTCGACGAGGTCCACGCCTTCGCCACCGGCAAGCGCGGCGACCTGCTGGCGCTGTGCATGGCGCGGCTCCAGCGGCTCGCGCCGGCGATGCGCCGCGTCGCCTTGTCCGCGACGGTGGCCGATCCCGACGCGTATCGCGCCTGGCTCGCCCCCGGCGGCGACATCGACGCGGTGCGGCTGGTGCGCGGCGAACCCGGCGCGGCGCCGCGCATCGACATCCTCCTGCCCGAGGATCGCATCCCCTGGTCGGGCCATTCGGGCCGCTATGCCGCCGCGCAGGTCATGGCCGAGATCGAGACGCACCGCACGACGATCATCTTCTGCAACACGCGCAGCCTCGCCGAATTGATCTTCCAGGATCTGTGGTCGGTCAACGAGATGAGCCTGCCGATCGGCATCCACCACGGCTCGCTCTCGGTCGAGGCGCGGCGCAAGGTCGAGGCGGCGATGGGGGCGGGGCGGCTGCGCGCGCTGGTCGCCACCGCCAGCCTCGATCTGGGGGTCGATTGGGGCGACGTCGATCTCGTCATCCAGATGGGCGCCCCCAAGGGCGCGTC
>CAXUGZ010000110.1:0-1106 GCA_964250685.1 uncultured Sphingomonadaceae bacterium | reverse complement strand
ATCGGGCGCGCCAACCACCGGCTGGAGGAGGCGTCGGAGGCGGTGGTCGTCCCCGGCAACCGCTTCGAATATCTGGAGGCGCGCGCCGCGCTCGACGCGATCGAGGAGGGCGAGCTCGACCGCGACGTATTCCGCATGGGTGCGCTCGACGTGCTCGCGCAGCACGTGATGGCGTGCGCCTGCGCCGCGCCGTTCGTCGAAAGCGAGCTGCTTGCCGAGATCCAGGAGGCGCTGCCGTACAGCGCGCTCGACGCGGCGCGCTTCCGCCAGGTCCTCGATTACATCGCCACCGGCGGCTATGCGCTCAAGGCGTATGACCGCTTCCGCCGTCTGACCGAGGGGGAGGGGGGGACGTGGCGCGTCAGCCACCCCCGCTTCGTCGAGCAGCACCGGCTCAACGCGGGCATCATCGTCGAGGCGACGATGCTCAACGTCCGCTTCAGGAACGGGCGCGCGCTCGGCAAGGTGGAGGAGGGGTTCGCCGCCACGCTCCGGCCGGGCGACACCTTCTTCTTCGCGGGGCTGTCGGTCGAGGTCGAGCGGCAGGACGGCGAGGACCTGTTCGTCCACGCGACGCGCAAGCCCGCGCGCATCCCCACCTATGGCGGCGCGCGCATGCCGATCTCGACCAATTTGGCGGATCGCGTGCGGCGCTATTTCGCCGATCCGTCGCAATGGCCGCGCTTCCCGAACGACGTGCGCGACTGGCTGGAGATGCAGGCGCGCCGCTCCGCGCTGCCGCGCCCCGACCAGCTCCTGATCGAGACATTCCCGCGCGACGGGCGGCATTACATGGTGGTGTACAGCTTCGAGGGCTGGAACGCGCACCAGACGCTCGGCCTGCTCGTCACGCGGCGGATGGAGACCGCGGGGCTGAAGCCGATCGGCTTCGTCGCGAGCGATTACGCGATCGCCACCTACAGCCTGGAGCCCGTCACCGATCCCGCCGCCTTGTTCAACCGCGACGTGCTGGAGGACGAGTTCGTCGACTGGGTGCAGCAATCGAGCCTGCTCAAGCGCGCCTTCCGCGAGGTGGCGGTGATCGGCGGACTGGTCGAGCGCCAGCATCCGGGCAAGCGCAAGACGGGCAGGCAGGTGACCTTCTC
>CAXUGZ010000109.1:0-5807 GCA_964250685.1 uncultured Sphingomonadaceae bacterium | reverse complement strand
GCGAGCGCGCACGACACCTTCTGGGACTTCATCAGCCTGATGCCCGAATCGACCCACATGATCATGTGGGCAATGTCCGATCGCACGCTCCCTGCCTCGTTCGCGACGATGCAGGGCTTCGGCGTCCACACCTTCCAGATGACGAACGAGGCCGGGGAGATCAGCTTCGTCAAGTTCCACTGGAAGCCCAAGGCCGGGCTGCAATCGACGATCTGGGACGAGACGGTCAAGATCGCCGGCGCGGACCCCGATCACCAGCGCCGCGACCTGTTCGAGCGGATCGATCGCGGCGATTATCCCGAATGGGAGCTTGGCCTGCAGGTGTTCGACAAGGCGTTCGCCGACGGCCTGGAGTTCGATGTGCTCGATGCCACCAAGATCATTCCCGAGGAAATGCTGCCCGTGCGCATCGTCGGGCGGATGGTGCTCGATCGCTATCCGGACAATTTCTTCGCTGAGACCGAGCAGGTTGCGTTCAGTCCGGCCAATGTGATCCCCGGGATCGGCTTCTCCAACGATCCGCTGCTTCAGGGCCGGCTGTTCTCATATCTCGATACGCAGAAGTCGCGGCTGGGAACGACCAACTTCCATCAGCTCCCCATCAACGCGCCGAAATGCCCCGTGATGAACTTCCAGCGCGACGGCATGATGCAGATGGCGATTCCCAAGGGGCGCACCAATTACGAGCCGAACGGCCTGGTCGAAGGCGACGAGCAGCGTCCGGGCGACGAGCCGGGGCCGCGCGAATGCCCGATGACGGGTTACAGGAGCGCGACCGCGTTCACCGGCCCGGACGAGGAAGGCGCGAAGCTGCGCGTGCGGGCCGAGAGCTTCGCCGACCATTACAGCCAGGCGCGGCTGTTCTTCCGCTCGCTCGCCGCGCCCGAGCAGGCGCACCTCGCCTCGGCATTGGTGTTCGAGCTGTCCAAGGTGGGGTTGGAGCATGTCCGCACGCGCATGCTCTCCAACCTCGTCAACGTCGATCGGGCTCTGGCGCAGCGCGTCGCCGACGGGCTCAACATGCCCGTGCCCAAGGCGTCGCCCACCGCCGCGCCGGTCAAGGACATGGACCTGTCGCTCGCGCTCCGCATCATCGACGGTCCGCTTACGCCCAAGTCGATCGAGGGGCGGACGATCGCGATCCTCATCGCCGACGGCTCGGACGCCGAACTGGTCGATACGCTCACCAGCCTGATCGGCGATGCGGGCGGCCGCCCGGTGATCGTGGCGCCCAGGGTGGGCGGCGCGAAGATGTCCGACGGGTCGACGCTCAAGGCCGATTTCCAGCTCGCCGGCGGCCCGTCCGTGCTGTTCGACGCGATCGCGCTGGCGTTGTCGGCGGACGGATGCGCCACACTGCTCAAGGAAGCGGCGGCGGTACAGTTCGTGATGGACGCGTTCGGACATCTGAAGGCGATCGGCCACACCGAGGAGGCCGGGCCCCTGCTCGACCGGGCGGGCGTCGAGCCGGATGCGGGCGTGGTCGCGCTCGACCAAGGCTTCGTCGCGGCGGCCGCCAAGCGCTACTGGGACCGGGAGCCCAAGGTCAGAACGCTGGCGTGACAAATCTCCCTCTCCCCTCCGGGGAGAGGGGGCGACGTAGCAGACCGGACGCTACGTTGCGTACGTCGCCCCCTCTCCCAACCCAGAGGGCCTTGTCCTCACACGTTCTGCGCGCTGTCGCCGCCGGTGATCTCGAATTCGGCGCCGGTCGCCATCGCGGCGGCGTCCGAGGCGAGGAACACCGCCATCGGCGAGATGTCCTCCGCCTTGAGCCACGCGACGCGCAGCGGCACGCGCGGGGCGCGGTTGTTCCACGTCTCGGCCTCGCTCGGGTTCTCGGGCGGATTATCCGTGGTCTCGCCGATGACGTGGCTCCAGCGCTTCGGATAGCGCGTGAGCGCGGTATCGACCAGCCCCGGCAGGATCGCGTTGACCGTGACGCCGTGCTTGCCGAACTCCATCGCGGCCGACTTCATCAGCCCGATTATCCCCCATTTCGACGCCGAATAGGAGGATGCGCCCGCGGTGCCGTGCTTGCCCTGCAGCGAGGACACGACGATGATCCGCCCGCTCCTCTGCGCCACCAGCGTGGGCGCGAAGGCGCGCAGCGTGTTGGCGGTGCCATTGAGGTTGGTGTCGATCACGTCGTGCCAGTCGCTGTCCTCCATCTCGAGCAGGTCCTTCCAGCGCTGGATGCCCGCGTCCGCCACGACGATGTCGAGTCGCCCGAGCTCCCTGAGCGTGCGGTCGTGCGCGGCGCGCAGCTCGGCGATGCGGCGGATGTCGCCGCGGATCGCGACGCAGCGGCGGCCGCGCGCGCGGATCTGGCGCGCGGTCTCGGCGAGGTCCTCGGGCGTCGCGGGCTTGGCGTCGGAGGCGGGACTGACCGGACCGGCGATATCGAAGATCGCGAGGTCCGCGCCGTTCGCCGCCAGCTCGACCGCGATCGCGCGCCCGATGCCGCGCGCGGCGCCGGTGACGAACGCGACCTTGCCGTCGAGCTTCGTGTCGCGCGCGGGCGTGATCGGGCCCGCGCTGCGCGGATCGGGCGGTACCTGCGCGCGCGCCGCGCCCGCGATGCCCGCCGCCGCGAGCGCGCCCGCCCCTAGCAGCAGATCGCGCCGGCCCGCGCCCGGTTCGGTGGTCTTGTCACGCATGTCGTTCGATCCTCGTCGTTTTCGGTCCGCTTGGCTGAACGGCGCAGCGCCCATGCGGTTGCTCGCGTCCCACTGTTCTTGGGACGCGTTGCTGCTATCAGCGGCTTATGGCCCATCCCCCCGCGATCGAGATCCGCCTCAAGCGCCTGCCGCATGGCGCGGGCCTGCCGCTGCCCGCCTATGCGACCGCGCAGGCGGCGGGGATGGACGTGGTCGCGGCCGAGGCGCTGACGCTCGCCCCCGGCGCGCGCCACGCGGTCGCGACCGGCTTCGCGATCGCGATTCCCGACGATCACGAGGTGCAGGTACGCCCGCGCTCGGGGCTCGCGCTCAAGCACGGGGTGACCTGCCTCAACACGCCCGGCACGATCGACGCGGACTTTCGCGGCGAGATGAAGATCGTCCTCGTCAATCTCGGCGCCGAGCCGTTCGAGATCGCGCGCGGTGATCGCATCGCGCAGCTCGTCCCCGCGCCAGTGCTGCGCGCGCGGCTGACCGAGACCGACGACCTCGGCGATACCGAACGCGGGCGGGACGGCTTCGGCTCGACCGGGCGGTGATGCGCCGCGGCCGTTGACGTGATATGCGGCGCGCATGAACAAGCCGATTCACCCGGTGATGTCGCTTGGCGGCGACAACCCGGCCTATGACGCGGACGTACATGGCTGGGCGCTGGCCCAGGCAGAGTTCCTTCGCGCGGGCCAGCTTGACCGGATCGATTGGCTGAATGTCGTCGAGGAAATCGAGGACGTGGCGAGAAGCGAGCGCAGAACCGCCGAGTCGGCGCTGAGAATCATCATGGCGCATGTCCTGAAGTGGCAGATCCAGCCGGAGCGGCGCGGCCGCTCATGGTCATTGTCGATCAAGGACCAGCGGCTGGTTTATCGGCAATCGCTCAGGGAGAACCCGAGCCTTGCCAGCCGGGCCGAGCAGATGCGCGACGATGCGTTCGGCCGCGCGAGGATCGAGGCGGCGCGCGAGATGGACATGCCGCTGAAGTCGTTGCCCGAAACACCTCTCGCGTGGACGACGATCCTCGACGAGCCGTTCGACTGGGATATTTGACCCTCACCGACGCCCAGCTCGATCGCTATGCCCGCCACGTCGTGCTCAAGGAGATCGGCGGGGCGGGGCAGCGGCGGCTGCTCGGCGCGCGGGTCGCGCTGATCGGCGCGGGCGGGATCGGCGCGCCGGCGATCCAGTATCTCGCCGCCGCGGGCGTCGGCCGGCTGACCCTGATCGACGATGACGCGGTCGCGCTGTCGAACCTCCAGCGCCAGGTGCTGTTCGGCACCGCCGACGTCGGCACGCGCAAGGTCGACGCCGCGGCGGCGGCGGTGGCGCGGCTCAACCCCGACGTGCGCGTCGACGCCTGCGCGCTCAGGATCGGCGCGGACAATGCGCGCGGGCTGCTCGACGGCGCCGACGTGGTGGTCGACGGATCGGACAGTTTCGCCACGCGGCTGGCGGTGGCGGATGCGGCGCTTGGCGCGCGCATCCCGCTCGTCTCGGCGGCCCTGGGCCAGTTCGACGGGCAGCTCGCCACGTTCCGCGGCTGGGAGGCGGGCGCGCCCTGCTATCGCTGCCTGGTGGGCGACGATCCCGCGCGCGACGAGGGCTCGTGCGCCGATCAGGGCGTGCTCGGCGCGCTCGCGGGCGTGCTCGGCAGCCTGGCGGCGATCGAGGCGATCCGCGCGATCGTGCCGTTCGGGCGCGATCCGGTGGGCAGCCTGCTGCTGATCGACGCGCTCGAGTTTCGCTTCCGCACGATCGCGCTGCCCAAGGATCCGGGCTGCCGATGCGCGGGCTGACGATCGTCGTCGCGGGCGGCGAGCATGCGCGGCTGCGCAGCGCGCTCGGGCTGGCGGCGGCGCAGGCGGCGGCGGGGGGCGCGGCGCGGCTGTTCCTCGACAGCGCCGCGGTGCCGCTGCTCGCGCCGCCGGTCGTGGCGCCCGACGATCGCGCGCATCGCGCCGCCGGCATGCCGATCCTGGCCGAGCTGGTCGAGACCTGCGTCGCGCTCGGCGCGCGCATCGTGCTGTGCCAGAGCGGGCTGGCGCTCGCCGGGCTCGACGCCGCCACGATGGACCGACGGTTCGAGCAGGGCGGGATGGTCGGGCTCCTCGCCGCGCTGGGCGACGACCGGCTGGTGGTCGCCTGACCATGGCTGTGGCGAATCCAACACAGCGCGCCGGGTTTCGCGTGGAGGGGTCAACATCGCTCATGCAAAATAGCCGATCCTGCGGTAGGATCGCCTCACGAACATTGACCGCTAAGGCCATGGTTCGGGGAGGCTTAAGGCCCCGCACGGTTTTAAAGACCGGAGCGTGCGGGCCGAGCCGGTGAGAAGGGGGCTGACGAGCGATCGTCACGCAGGCGCCCGGGCCGCAGAACGGCCCGGGCGTTTGTATTTGCGGCCGGTGTATTTTCGGCGGGTTGGCACGCTCCCGATGATTGGGCGTTCTCCCGGCTGAAGGAGACCCGCAATGGCCAGCCAGCCCTCGCCCGACATCCCCGTCGATCTGCCGATCGACGCGCCGGTGCCCACGCCGACCGATCCGCTCCCGCCCACGCCGAGCGATCCGGTGGTCGGCGGTCCGCCGCCCGCGGGCACCGACCCGCTCCACGAGGGGCCTTGAGGCTTTACGCTTCCTCAACCGGACGCGGCTAACTCCTGCGGCATGATCCCCACGGTGCCGCTCCGCTTTGTGTTCCGCAGCCGCTGGATGGCGCTCGCCTGGGCGGCGGGGATCTGCCTGATCGCGGCGGAGTTCGCGGACGGCCGCCACGACGCCGCCACGATGGACGCCGCCAACAGCGCCGACACCAAGGCCGCGCAGATCAACTCCGCGTTAGCGGAGGACGACTAGCCGAGATACCGAACGGCAATTTTATTCACAGCCTCGCGTCACCCCTTCGCCAGCAGCCGCTCGATCACGGTCCACAGGTCCCCCAGCGCGGTGCCGGCGGCGGAGTGGCGCGCATAGGCGCCGAGCGGCGCGTGACGCGATGCCATCTGCTCGATCGCGCTCGCCATCGGGATTGCGGGCTGACCGGGCGCGGCGGCGAGCGCGGCGCGGTGCGCGAGCCGGCGGCGATCGACCATGTTGAACACGCTCAGCACGGGCGGCGCGTTCCTGCCCATGG
>CAXUGZ010000108.1:0-5889 GCA_964250685.1 uncultured Sphingomonadaceae bacterium | reverse complement strand
AAGCCGCACACCAACGGCGAATGCTTCCTGGTGCTGGGCTCCGGCGCGCAGGTGAAGGTCTCGCGCTCCTACCGAGACGTGGTGGCGCGCTTCGTCCATTGAAGGCTATTCGTCGAGGGCGGAGCGGAGCCCGAGATGCCGGACGAACGGATCGAAGTCCCGGTCGGCGTAAAGAAGCGGGTGCCGATCGATGATGCAGCGTGTCGCGATCAGGGTGTCGATGGTCTTGCGGACGGTGACGCCGCGCAGGCGCAAGGCCCGGTAATTCGCCGCCGCCTTTACCGCGCTTTCGATATCTACCACCGCAACCAGCGTGAATGCGGTAAGATCGCGCTCGGCGAGGCGCGCGTGGCGTTCGTCGGCGAAGCCTTGCAGCACCTCCGCCAGCACGAGATCGCCTACCACGACCGTGCCGTTTAGTATCGCCTGTCTCAGGCGCTCGGTCGTGGCGGAGGCGACGCCATTGTAGAAGTCGATCCAGACGCTGGAATCGACGAAGATCAATCGTCGCGCCGCATCGCGTCGAGGTCGCCCTCCCAGCGGAACGCGCCGAAATGGTCGAGCACGCTTTCCTGCCGCTTGAGGCGGATGAGCGTGTGCAAGGCCTCCTCGACCACCGCGCGCTTGGAACGGCCGCCGCTGCGAAGCATCGCCTCGGCCATGAGCGTGTCATCGATGACGATGTTGGTGCGCATGTGTAGGTCTCCGTGGGATCATGCACATAAGCGGGACGCGTCGACGCGGCAACCTAGCCGAACCGCCCCGTCACATAGTCGCGCGTGCGCCGCGAGCGCGGGTTGGAGAACAAGGCCTCGGTCGGCGCGAACTCGATCATGCGGCCGAGGAACATGAAGCCGGTATGGTCCGAGATGCGGCTCGCCTGCTGCAAATTGTGCGTGACGATGACGATCGAGAGGTCGTGCTTGAGCTCGGACAAGGTCTGCTCGAGCTTGGCGGTGGAGACCGGATCGAGCGCGCTCGCCGGCTCGTCGAGCAGCAGCACCTCGGGCTCGACCGCGATCCCGCGCGCGACGCACAGCCGCTGCTGCTGCCCGCCCGACAGGCCGAGGCCCGAGCGCTGGAGCTTGTCCTTGACCTCGTCCCACAATGCCGCGCGGGTCAGCGCGCGCTCGACGATCACGTCCATCTCGGCGCGCGACTTCTTCTCGTAGAGCCTGACCCCGAACGCGACATTGTCGTAGATCGACATCGGGAACGGGGTCGGCTTCTGGAACACCATGCCGACGCGCGCGCGCAGCGTCGCGGGATCGCCGCCGCTCAGCACGTCGGTGCCGTCGAGCAGGATCTGTCCCTCGGCACGCTGGCCGGGATAGAGCGCGTAGATGCGGTTGAGCGCGCGCAGCAGGGTCGACTTGCCGCACCCCGAGGGGCCGATCAGCGCGGTGATGCGGTTGCGTTCGATCGGCAGGTCGATCCCGTACAGCGCCTGGTTCGCGCCATAGAAGAAGGTGAGGTCGCGCGCCTCCAGCACCAGCTCGCCCGTCGGGAGGACCATGAACTGCTCGTCGCCCGCCGAGGTCGACGGCGGCACGGTCGGGGGCAAGGCGGGGGCGGGCGCGGCGGTATCGGTCATGGACGATGCGTCTCCCGGGTCAGCAGGCGCCCGACGATGTTGATGAACAGCACGGCGATCGCGATCAGCAGCGCCCCCGCCCAGGCGAGCCGCTGCCAATCGTCATAGGCGGATAGCGCGAACTGGAAGATGGTGGTGGGCAGGCTCGCCATCGGCTGCGACGGATCGGCGTTGAAGAACTGGCTGCCGAGGCTGGTGAACAGCAAGGGCGCGGTCTCGCCCGAGATGCGCGCGAAGCCCAGCAGGCCGGCGGTGAGCAGCCCGGTGCGCGCCGCCTTCCAGATGATCTTGCGGATCACGAACGCGCGGCTCGCGCCAAGCGCCATCCCCGCCTCGCGCAACGCGGCGGGCTGGAGCGAGAGGATGTCCTCGGTGGTGCGCACCACGATCGGGGTCGCGAGGAAGGCGAGCGCGACCGCGCCGGCATAGCCGGAGAAGCCGTGGAACGGCGCCACCAGCAGCTCGTAGACGAACAGCCCGATCAGGATCGACGGCGCCGAGATCAGCACGTCGTTGAGGAAGCGGATGAGATGGCCGTAGCGCGTGCCCGCGCCATATTCGGCCAGCCACGTGCCCGCGAGGATGCCGACGACGAGCGCGATCCCCATGCCGATCGCGCACATGATGAGCGATCCCAGGATGGCGTTGCGCAGCCCGCCCGACGAGCCCGGCGCGGGCTGGTCGTGCGTCAGGATCATGCCGTTCAGCCCGCCGATGCCCTTGCTCAGCAGCGTCCACAGGATCAGCACCAGCGCGGTGAGCGCGATCGCGGTGGCGATCCCGCACAGCACGACGAACACGCCGTTGGCGATCCGGCGCCGGCGCGCGCGCGACGCCATCAGTGGCTCCCCCCTGGTTCGCGTTCGCGCAGCAGCATCCGCGCCACCGCGAGCACCGCGAAGGTGATGACGAACAGCACGAAGCCGAGCGCGACCAGCGCCGAGGTGTGGAGCTCGCCCGTCGCCTCGGCGAACTCGTTGGCGACGGTGGAGGCGATCGTCGATCCGCTGTCGAACAGCGAATGCGGCAAGGTATGCGCGTTGCCGATGATGAAGGTCACCGCCATCGTCTCGCCGAGCGCGCGGCCGAGGCCGAGCATGACCACGCCGATCATGCCCCTGCGGACATAGGGGATCACCACCGCACGGATCACCTCGAACGGCGTGCAGCCGAGCCCGTAGGCGGCCTCGCGCACCTGCGGCGGCACGCTCAGGAACAGCTCGCGGAACACCGCCGCCATATAGGGCAGGATCATGATCGCGAGGATCAGCGAGGCGGTGAAGATGTTGGCCCCGTTGGGCGTGCCGCCGAAGAAATGCGCGACCCAGCCGTCGGGCGCGGCGTTCATCGCGATCGGCAGCTGGACGTGCGCGGCGAACCACGGCGCGAGCACGAACAGGCCCCACATGCCGTAGACGATCGAGGGTATCCCCGCGAGCAGCTCGACCGCGATCGCGATCGGGCGCGACAGCGTGGGGGGGCAGAACTCGACCAGGAACACCGCCACGCCGAGCGCGAGCGGCAGCCCGATGACGAGCGACAGGGTCGCCGTGATGAGCGTGCCCGCGATCGGCCCGGCCGCGCCGTAGACCTCGGTCACCGGGTTCCAGGTCGTCGAGGTGAGGAAGCCCGGCCCGAACGCGCGGAAGGCGGGCAGCCCGCCGACGAACAGGCTTATCACCACGCCCGCCAGTGCGGCGAGCAGCAGGGTCGCGGCGGCGGCGCAGGCGGCGCGGAACAGCGCCTCGCCCGCGCCGCGGCGCGGCGGCGCGCCACGGCGGGCGGAGAGGGCGGCGGCGGCAGTCATCCTGATCAGATATCCAAAAACCCGCTGATCCCGAGTGCGCTCAGCTCCCGCTCAGGATGAGCGGAGCAGACGGGTATCGGCATTCACCGCGCGACGAACACGGGCTTGCCGCCCGATTTGACCGCGCTCGCCCATTGCTTCTCGAGCAGGGTCTTGATGTTCGCGGGCAGCGGCACGTAATCCAGATTGGCGGCCATCGCGTCGCCCTTCTTGTACGCCCAGTCGAAGAACTTGAGCACCTGCGCGCCGGTGGCGGCATCGGGCTGCTCGCGGTGGACCAGGATGAAGGTGGCGGCGCTGATCGGCCACGCATTCGCGCCCGGCTGCTCCAGCAGCAGCACGTAATTGCCCGGCGCGCGCAGCCAGTTGGCGCTCGCGGCGGCGGCGCCGAACGCGGCCGCGGTCGGCAGCGGATATTTGCCCGCCTTGTTCTGGAGCAAGGCGTAGGTCGAGTTGTTCTGCTTGGCATAGGCATATTCGACGTAGCCGATGCTGCCGACGGTCTGCTTCACGAACGCCGCGACGCCGTCATTGCCCTTGCCGCCGAGCCCGGTCGGCCATTGCACCGAATCGCTCGCGCCGACCTTGGCCGCCCAATCGGCGTTCTTCATCGCCAGATAGGTGGTGAAGACGAAGCTGGTGCCCGATCCGTCCGAGCGGTGGACGACGGTGATCGGAAGCGCCGGGAGCGGCACGCCCCGGTTGAGCGCGGCGATCGCGGGCGCGTTCCAGCGCGTGATCTTGCCCAGGAAGATGTCGGCGAGCAGCACGCCGGTCAGCCGCACCTGGCCGGGGCGGATGCCGGGCAGGTTCATCACCGGCACCACGCCGCCGACCACGGTCGGGAACTGGTAGAGCCCGGCGGCGGCGAGCTCGTCGGGCTTGAGCGGCTTGTCCGACGCGCCGAAATCGACCGTCTTGGCCTTGATCTGCTTGATGCCCCCGCCCGAGCCGATCGCCTGATAGTTGAGGCCGATGCCCGTCTGCGCCCGGTACGCCTCCGCCCATTTGGCGTAGATCGGCGCGGGGAAGGTGGCGCCCGCGCCGGCGATGTCGGCGGCGGTGGCGGTGCCGGCGAGCGCAAGGCCGCCCAGCAGCCCGACGAACGTCTTGAACATGTCATTCCCCTGTTGCGATGCAGCTTCCCCGCTACGGTCGCGGCTATCGGGAGTCGATGACGATTCGATGACACGGAAGTGTCATGAAACCGCAACGCGCGCCGGGGGGCGTCACTCCCCCGGCAGGACGCGCACCGCGCCGCGCGCGGCGTTGCCCGCGAACAGCGCGTAAGCGCGCAACGCCTTGGAGACCTCGCGCTTGCGGCCGAGCGGGTGCCACGCCTTGGGCCCCCGATCCTCCATCGCCGCGCGCCGCGCCGCGAGCGTGGCGTCGTCGATCGCGAGCGTGATCGTGCGATTGGGAATGTCGATCTCGATGCGGTCGCCATGCTCCACCAACGCGATCAGCCCGCCCTCGGCGGCCTCGGGCGAGACATGCCCGATCGACAGCCCCGAGGTGCCGCCCGAGAAGCGCCCGTCGGTGAGCAAGGCGCACTCCTTCCCCAGCCCCTTCGACTTGAGGTAGCTCGTCGGGTAGAGCATCTCCTGCATGCCGGGGCCGCCCTTGGGGCCTTCGTAGCGGATCACCACCACGTCGCCCGCCTTGACCTCGTTGCCGAGGATGCCCGCCACCGCCGCGTCCTGGCTTTCGTAGACGCGCGCGGTGCCGTGGAAGGTGAGGATGCTGTCGTCCACTCCGGCGGTCTTCACGATGCAGCCCTCGGGCGCGATGTTGCCGAACAAGACCGCGAGCCCGCCGTCCTGGCTGAAGGCGTGGGGCGCCGAGCGGATCACGCCGCCCGCGCGATCGGTGTCGAGCGCGGCCCAGCGGCGCGACTGGCTGAACGCGGTCTGCGTCGGCACCCCGCCGGGAGCCGCGCGGTAGAAATCGCGCACCGCGTCCGAATTGGTGCGGCTCACGTCCCAGCGGCCGAGCGCCTCGCCCATCGTCGCCGAATGGACGGTCGGCTGCTCGACGTCGATCAGCCCGGCGGCGTCGAGCTGGCCCAGGATCGCCATGATCCCGCCGGCGCGGTGGACGTCCTCCATGTGCACGTCGGCCTTGGCGGGGGCGACCTTGCACAGGCACGGCACGCGCCGCGACAGCCGGTCGATGTCCGCCATGGTGAAGTCCAGTTCGGCCTCGTGCGCGGCGGCGAGCAAATGGAGCACGGTGTTGGTCGATCCGCCCATCGCGATGTCGAGGCTCATCGCGTTCTCGAACGCGGCTTTGCCGGCGATGGTGCGGGGGAGCGCGGTCGCGTCATCCTGCTCGTACCAGCGTTTGGCGAGGTCGACGATCAGATGCCCCGCCTCGCGGAACAGCCGCTCGCGGTCGCTGTGCGTCGCCAGCACCGATCCGTTGCCGGGGAGCGACAGGCCGAGCGCCTCGGTCAGGCAGTTCATCGAGTTGGCGGTGAACATGCCCG
>CAXUGZ010000107.1:4243-5918 GCA_964250685.1 uncultured Sphingomonadaceae bacterium | reverse complement strand
CGCCGAGCACGGTCAGGTCGATATGCCCGCCGCGGATCATCGCGAAGCTGTCGGCCGAGGAGAAGAAGCTCGACGAGGGAAGCTGGCTGATCGTCTGCTTGCCCGCGTTGATCAGATCGGAATCGACCTCATCGTCATACGGGAACGGGCCGATGCCGAGCATGCCGTTCTCGGACTGGAGCGTGACCTCCACCCCCTCGGGCACGTGGTTCGCCACCAAGGTCGGGATGCCGATGCCGAGGTTGACGTAGAAGCCGTCCTTGAGCTCGCGCGCCGCGCGCGCCGCCATCTGGTCGCGCGTCCAGCCTTGCTTGTCGTGGGGCATTCGGGCGGCCTCCCTCCGGCTGCGGAGCGCGCCTGATAGGCGGAGCGCGCGCGCGGGGTCAACGGGGCCACGTTGCGCGCGCGCGGCGGCGGGCTATAGCGCGGCGCATGACCGAGCCACGCACCGGCGGCCGCATCCTGGTCGATGCTATGGTGGCGCAAGGGTGCGACCGCATCTTCACCGTGCCGGGCGAGAGCTTCCTGCCCGTGCTCGACGCGCTGCACGACACGCCGGCGATCGACCTGGTGGTGTGCCGCCACGAAGGCGGCGCCGCGTTCATGGCGGAGGCGGACGGCAAGATGACGCACCGGCCGGGCGTCGCCTTCGTCACGCGCGGCCCGGGCGCGACCAACGCCGCGATCGGCGTCCACGTCGCGATGCAGGATTCGACGCCGATGATCCTGTTCGTCGGCGACGTCGAGCGCGGCGCGCGCGACCGCGAGGGCTTCCAGGAGGTCGACCTGCCCGCAACGTTCGCGCCGCTGGCGAAGTGGGCGGCGCGGATCGAGAGCGCCGGACGCATCCCCGAATATGTCGCGCGCGCCTATGCGACCGCGATCTCGGGACGGCCCGGGCCGGTGGTGCTGGCGCTGCCCGAGGACATGCTGGAGGAGGAAGCGGAGGCGGTGGATCGGCCGCGCGTTTTCCGCCCGCGCCAGCCACCGGATGTCACCGCCATCGCGGCCGTCGTCGATCTGCTCGATCGCGCAAAGGCGCCCGTCGCCATCGTCGGAGGGGCCGGCTGGGACGCTCCGGCCGGAGCCGTGTTCGCCGAGATCGCGGAGCGCGCCGGTCTGCCGGTGGCGGTCGCGTTCCGGCGGCAGGACGCAATCGACAATGCCTGTCCCGTCTACGCCGGCAATCTGGGCTATGGCCCAAATCCAAGGCTGCTGTCGCGCGTCCGCACGGCCGACGTCCTGCTGATCGTCGGCGCGCGGCTCGGCGAGGCGACCACCGACGGCTACACGCTCCCGACGCCCGATCATCCGGGCCAGACGATCGTCCATGTTCACCCGGATCCGAACGAACTCAATTCGGTCTATCGGGCGGATCACGCGATCTGTGCCGATCCATCGACGTTCGCGCGGTTGCTGAAGACCTCGGCCGATAAGCTCGACGCGCGCCGCGCGGGCGGAGAGGCGCACGCGGAATGGCTCGAATGGAGCACGCCCTCGCCGAACGGCGCGTCGCTCGACCTCGGCCTCGTCTGGGGCGCGCTGCGCGAGGCGCTGCCGTCGGACACGATCGTGTGCAACGGCGCGGGCAACTTTTCCGCCTGGGCGCATCGCTACTGGCGCTACGGACCGCAGCCATGCCAGCTCGCGCCGACCGCGGGCGCGATGGGCTACG
>CAXUGZ010000107.1:0-4233 GCA_964250685.1 uncultured Sphingomonadaceae bacterium | reverse complement strand
GGCTACGGCCTGCCCGCCGCCCTCGCCGCCGCGATCCGCTTCCCCGACGCCCGCGTGCTGTGCGTCGCGGGCGACGGCGATTTCCTGATGACCGGGCAGGAGCTGGCGACCGCCGCCGCGCGGGGCGTGCGCCTGCTCGTGCTGGTGGTCGATAATGGCAGCTACGGCACGATCCGCATGCACCAGGAGCGCCGCTATCCCGGCCGCGTCTCGGGCACCGATCTCGCCAACCCCGATTTCGCGCTGCTCGCCAGCGCATATGGCGCCTGGTCCGAGCGGGTGGAGACGACCGAGGCGTTCGCTCCAGCATTGGCGCGCGCGCTGACGGCGCCGGGCATCGCGCTGCTCCACCTCGTCACCGACATCGAACGGATCAGCCCCGCCGCGACGATCGCGGGGCTGCGCGGGGCACGATGAGCACGAACGGGGATCGGTGAGCGACGCGCGTCCCCTCCTGCTGTTCGATTCGGGCGTGGGCGGGCTGTCGGTGCTCGCCAAGGTGCGCGCGGCGCTGCCCCGCGCGCCGATCGTCTACGTCGCCGACAATGGCGGCTTCCCCTACGGCACCAAGAGCGAGGCCGAGATCGCCGGACGCGTGCCGGCCTTGCTCGGGCGGCTGGCGGAGCGCTACCGCCCGCGCCTGATCGTGATCGCGTGCAACACCGCCTCCACCATCGCGCTGGCGGCGGTGCGCGCGGCGCTCGACCTGCCGATCGTCGGCACGGTGCCCGCGATCAAGCCCGCCGCCTTGCTTTCGACGACGCGCGTCATCGGCGTGCTGGGGACCGACGCGACCGTGCGCCAGGCCTATGTCGACGATCTGTCCGCGCGCTTCGCGGGCGACTGCCTCGTGCTGCGCCACGGCTCGGCCGCGCTGGTCGAGCTGGCGGAGGCGAGCCTGCGCGACGCGCCGACGGCCGACGCCGATTATGCGCAGGCGCTCGCCGGGCTGCTGGATCAGCCGGGAGGCGATCGGATCGACACGATCGTGCTCGCCTGCACGCACTTCCCGCTGGTGGCCGATCGCCTCGCCGCCGTGGCGCCCCGCCCGCTCGCCTTCGTCGATGGCGCCGAGGGCATCGCGCGGCGCGTCGGCGTCCTTACCCAGGGGCAGGGCTGGCCGGACGAGCCCGTCGCGGGGATCGCGGTGTTCACCGCGCGCGCCGAGACGAGCGACGGACTGCGCCGCTCGCTGCGCCGCCACGGGCTGGAGCGGATCGAGCAGCCGCGCGCCGCGGCTTTCGCGCTGGAAACCCCCGACGATGTTGGCTAAGGGCGCGCGATCTCCGGCGAGGCTTCCCTTGGACTATAGTCGCGTTTTCACCGCTGCGATCGACCGGCTTCATGCCGAGGGGCGCTATCGGGTGTTCATCGACGTGCTGCGCAACAAGGGCGCCTATCCCAATGCGCGCTGCTTTGCCGGGCATAACGGTCCCAAGCCGATCACGGTGTGGTGCTCGAACGATTATCTGGCGATGGGCCAGCATCCCGACGTGATCGCGGCGATGGAGGAGGCGCTGCACGATGTCGGCGCCGGATCGGGGGGCACGCGCAACATCGGCGGCAACACGCACTACCATGTCGATCTGGAGGCCGAGCTGGCGGACCTGCACGGCAAGGGCGGCGCCTTGCTGTTCACCTCGGGCTATGTGTCGAACGAGGCGACCTTGTCGACGCTGGCCAAGGTGCTGCCCGGCTGCGTGATCTTCTCGGACGAGATGAACCACGCCTCGATGATCGCGGGCATCCGCAATTCGGGCTGCGAGAAGCGCGTGTTCCGCCACAACGATCTCGAACATCTCGAGGCGCTGCTGGCGGAGGCCGATCCCGAGCTGCCCAAGCTGATCGCGTTCGAGAGCGTCTATTCGATGGATGGCGACGTCGCGCCGATCCACGCGATCTGCGATCTCGCCGATCGGTATAACGCGCTGACCTATCTCGACGAGGTCCACGCGGTCGGCATGTACGGCCCGCGTGGCGGCGGGATCTCCGAGCGCGACGCGGCCGCCGCGCGCGTGACCGTCATCGAGGGCACGCTCGGCAAGGCGTTCGGGGTGATGGGCGGCTATATCGCGACCGATCGCACGATCATCGACGTGATCCGCAGCTACGCCCCCGGCTTCATCTTCACCACCTCGCTCTCGCCCGTGCTGGTGGCGGGCGCGCTGGCGAGCGTGCGCCACCTCAAGGCGTCGTCGGCGGAGCGCGACGCGCAGCAGGCGGCGGCGGCGACGCTCAAGGCGATGATGGCGCAGGCAGGCCTGCCGGTGATGTCCTCGACCACGCACATCGTGCCGCTGATGGTCGGCGACCCGGTCAAGGCCAAGCGCGCGAGCGACATCCTGCTCGCGGAATACGGCATCTACGTCCAGCCGATCAACTACCCGACCGTTCCGCGCGGTGCCGAGCGGCTGCGCTTCACCCCCGGCCCGCAGCACACGCCCGAGATGATGCGCGCGCTGGTCGAGGCGCTGGTCGAGGTGTGGAGCCGGATGGAGGTGCGCCGCGCGGCCTAGCCGAAGCGGCGCCTGCTCAATCCCGTCGGCGGCGGTCGCGCTCGACGAGCATGTCGGCCAGGACGGTACGATCGTCGGCAAAGCCGTCGATCGAGCGCGGCCCGTTCTTGAGCCGCCGGCGCGCGGTCGGCAGGCCGCGCGGACCGTGGCCGCTGCGGCGCGGCCCGAACAAATGCTCGCCCTTGAACAGCAGCAGCAACCCGAGCGAGGTCAGCGCGAAGCTGGCGAGCAGCAGCATTAGTTGGAGCAGCGTCGGGTCCCGAGGCGCCTGCGGCATCAGTTCGCGCAGCCAGAGGCAGGCGCCCCAGGCGGCGCCCAGCACCGCGACGCCCGCCAATCGCGGTGCGAGATCGCGCGTGGTCATCGCGCGCCTCCGATGCGGATCACGCCGCCACCCGCGATCCGGTCGAGCTCGGCTGCGATGCGCCGGCGGTTGCGCTCGGGGAGAGCGCGGATCGCCTGCGCGCGATACAGCGCGATGTCGGCGCCGCGATCCTCCTCCTCGTCGAGCGCCCGATCGATGTCGATCAGGTCGAACGACAGGCCGATGCGCGGATCGGCGCCGCGCGCCGCGGCGGCGCGCGCGGCATCGATCAGCGACGCGTCGCCATCGACGCCGCGCCCTTCGATGGCGACGAAGCCGAGCATGCTCGCGCGCCGCGCCGTGTGGAGCAGCCGCGCGCCGTCGCCACAGCCAAGGTCAAGCACGCGGATCGCGCACCGCCCCGCATCGCGCAGCGCGGTGAGGGCGGCCTCGATGCGGAGCGCGGCGCGCGGCTCGACCAGGCGCGGCGCGGCCGGAGCATAAGCGGCGACGCGGCGTGGCGCGCGTACCGCGTCGAACGGCGGGAGGAATGCGATCGTCGAAGGAGACAGAGCGGGCATGAGGATGGTCCTCCCGAATTCGGCGTCAATCGTTGGCATGGTGGCGCGTGGGGCGTGCGGCGGGTGCGAGCGTGTCGAGGCGCTCGCGCAGCGCCGCCCGGCGGAGCCGGCCGTTGCGCCACAGGCGCGCGAGCATGATCATGTTCACGCACCCGCCCGCGAGCACGATCAGCATCAGCATGGTCATGCCTCGAGGCTCACCCGAGGGCGCCGGCGAGCCGCGGCGTGAGCGGGCCCTGCGCGAGTTCGATCCGCGCGCGCGGATAGCCATGCCGCTCCCAGCGCGCGAAGCTCATCGCGGCCTCCTGGCAGACGAAGCTGCCCTCGAGCGTGCCGCCTTGTTCCTGGACGAGCCAATGGCCGCGATTGTCGGTACCAACAAGAAGGATGACAGGTTGGGGAGGTTCAGCGGAAGTCGAAGCGAGAAGCATTGGGGGGCCCGATTCCGGACGGAAGCGTCCGGTGGCGATCGACGCAACCGCGCGCCGTCACCGAGTCAGATAGGCCCGCTGGTCATAGGGTAGCGAGATCGACGCGGCGGGTTCGGCATAGGGATTCCATAATGGATCGGCGGGTGGCGTTCGCGGGCCCGCTCGCCTAAGGACGACCGCGCCCAGAGAACCGGAGTCCGCGTCCCGATGCGTACCGCCCTTCAGCCCGACCTCGACCCGCTCCCCGCCGCCAATGCGCCCGACGGGTTCTTCACGCGCGGCCTTGCCGAGGCCGATCCGGATATCGCCGCCGCGATTCGGCACGAGCTCGGCCGCCAGCGCGACAAGATCGAGCTGATCGCGTCGGAGAACATCGTCAGCCGCGCGGTGCTCGAGGCGCA
>CAXUGZ010000106.1:0-5947 GCA_964250685.1 uncultured Sphingomonadaceae bacterium | reverse complement strand
TGGGGGACAAACCGTTCGGTTGGCTCGCCGAGAATTTCCACCAGAATATCGGTCTCGGCCGCTCGCACACCTGGGTGTCGGGGCCGTTCTTCTATCCGCACGCGATCGCCGATCTGTGGGGCATATGGCTTGTGCCGGTGGCGGCGCTCGGGCTGATCGGGGCGCGGCGCTTCCCCGCGCTCGCGGCGTGCGCGGTGATGAACGTGCTCGCTCACTCGCTGATCGCGCACAAGGAATATCGTTACATCCTGCTCTCGACGATGATCCTCGCCTTGCTCGCCGCGATCGGCACCGCCGACGCGCTGCTGTGGCTGCGCCGCCGCCTCCCCGGCAGCAGCCTCAGGCGCCTGTCGCTGGGCGCGGGGGCGGCGTGGCTGATCGCGTCGGCGGCAATCGCGGGGGGGAGCGAGGTCCGGCTATGGTGGGTGCAGGGGACGCCGCAGCTCCGCGCGTTCGATGCGCTGCGGCGGCTCCCCGCATTGTGCGGAGTCGCGCTCTTTCGCGTGCCATGGGCGAGCACGGGCGGCTATGCCTACCTCCACCGGACGGTGCCGCTCCATGCCTATGACGCGGCGCAGGCGGCGATGCTCGCGCGCGAAGCTGGGCAGTTCGACGCGATCGTCGCTCCGCAGGGCGCCAGCGTTCCCCACGCCTTCACCCCCACCGGCTGCTTCGCCGCAGCGGGCAGCGCGGCAACCTGCACCTTCGTCCGCGCCGGCGGCTGCGCGCCCGCGAGCTCGCGTGCCGAGATCAACCGGCTGCTTGTGCGGCTCGACCAGTGATGGCGAGCCTGGCGCCCACCGCGCCGCGCGCGATCGCGTGGCCGACGCTCTCGCCAGCGATGCTCGCCGCGCTCGGGCTGACGCTCGCGGCGTTCGTCATTCGCGCGCCGCATTTCGGCGACCCCGCCTATCAGGTCGACGAGCAATTCTACCTGCTCGTCGGCGATCGCATGCTCCACGGCGCGCTCCCTTATGTGGATATCTGGGACAGGAAGCCGATCGGGCTGTTCCTGATCTACGCGGGCGTGCGGCTGCTCGGCGGCGAAGGCATCTGGCAATACCAGATCGTCGCTACCGTGTTCGCCGCCGCCACCGGATGGGTGATTTCGCGCATCGCGCGCCGCCCGGCCGGTGAGCTGGGGGGTATGGCGGCGGGGCTGCTCTACCTATTGTGGATTGAGACGGTGGAGGGCGGCGGCGGCCAATCGCCGGTGTTCTACAATTTGTTAGTCTCGGGCGCCGCCGCCTGCACGCTCGCGGCGGGCGACACGGAGGATGGCAAGCGCTTCCGCCGATGGGCCTTCGTCGCGATGGCACTCGCGGGACTTGCCATCCAGGTCAAATACACTGCCTTGTTCGAGGGCGCTTACTTTGGCGCAGTGCTGGCGTGGTGGACGCTACGCCGCGCTCCCGATCCGCGCGCGGCACTGACCCGAGCCACCGCGCTGGTGGCAACCGCGCTGGCGCCGACGCTGGCCGCGATCGCGTTCTACGTCGCGATCGGGCAGATCAAGGCGTTCTGGTTCGCCAACTTCGTCTCGATCTTCCTGCGTACGCCGGCGAACCCGGCCGAACTGCACCATCGCCTCGGCCAGATCGCGTTGCACATCCTCGCGCTCGCCGTCTGCTATACCGCCGGACTGTGGCAACTGCGCCGCGCCGACGCCGAAACGCGGCGTTGGCAATGCGTGGTGAGCGGATGGATGGCGGCGGCTTTGGCCGGATTCTTCTCGGTCGGCGCGCTGTATTTCCATTATATGCTGCCGCTGTTCGTCCCCTTCAGCGTCGGTGCCGCGCCGATCTTTCGCCGCCGCCCGCTCGGGCCGGTGATGGTGGGCATCGCGTTGTGGCTGCCGGCGAGCAACCTCGATTATCCCGATCGCGCCACCACGCGCTACTGGCAGGCCAGGACCGCCGCGCTTCAGGCGCTGATCCCCGCCGACGTGCGCACCGGCTGCATGCAGATGTTCGCGGGCCCTCCCATCCTCTATCACCTGACGGGTGCCTGCACGCGCACGCGCTACGTCTTTCCCGATCACCTCGTCTCGTCGGTCGAGACGCACGCTATCGGCGTGGATACGCAGGCGGAGGTGCGCCGCCTGCTCGCGACACGCCCGCGCGTGATCGTCAGCGACGACGGCCAGGAGCATCTCGATCCGGGCAGCTACGGCGTCTGGCGCGCGATGCGGAGCCGCGCCTATCGCCGCGTCGGAAGCGTGATGGCCGAGGGGCGGCGGATCGACGTGTGGGTGGCGAACGGGGCTGGCGCCTGATGCGCACCCTCGCCAAATCGCACGTTTTGCTCGCGCTGCTGGCGGCTTTGCTCGTGCTGCCCGCCGCGCTCGCGCCGCCGATGAGCTATGACAGCTTCTGGATCGACCGCACCTGGTCCGAGCAATTCACCGCCGCGCTCGCGCAGGGCAACCTCTATCCGCGCTGGCTGCCCTTGTCGTTCGGTGGGCTGGGCGCGCCGGTATTCTATTATTACGCGCCGCTCTCCTTCTACCTTGCGGGGCTGTTCGGGCTGGCGGGGCTCGCGACCTATCCCGCGCTGCTGGCGGCGTTCGGCGCCGCCTGGTTCGCGTCGGGGGCGGCGATGCACCTGTGGCTGCGGGGGCGCGCGCGGGCGCCGCTGGTGGGCGCGATCCTCTACATGATCCTGCCCTATCACATGATCGACTTCTACGCGCGCGGCGCGCTCGCCGAGTTCTGCGCGTTCGCGCTGGTGCCCCTGGTGGCATTGGGGGTGGAGCGCGCGGCGATGCGCGGGCGCGCGCTGCCGCTGGCGCTGGCCTATGCGGCGCTGATAATGACGCACCTGACGAGCGCGGTGATCGCGAGCGTGCTGCTCGTGGCGCCGCTGGCGGCATGGTCGGCGCGCCGCGAGCCCCGGCGCCTGTGGCCCGTCGCGCGCGGCGTGATCGGCGGCCTGTGCGGCGCGGCTTTGTACCTGCTGCCCGCGCTCACGCTCCAGCGCTTCACCTCGCTCGGCTCTTTATGGTCGGTGCGCTTCCTCCAGCCCGCGAACTGGAGCCTGCTCCACCCCGCATTGTGGACCAGCACCAGCTACGTGCTGCTGTTCGCCGGGCTGGCGCTGGCGGTCGCGCTCGCGGTGGCGCTGGCGGCGGGCCGGCGCTGGAGCTTCTGGGCGGCGTGGACGGTCGGCGTGTGCGTCGTGCTGACCGGGCTGGTGCCCGGCTTCTGGTCGCTGCCGGTGCTGTCGGCGGTGCAGTTTCCGTGGCGCTGCCTCGTGCTGGCCGAGTTCGGGCTGGCGACCTTGGTGGCGTGTGCGCGCGGAGGCGCGGTGCGGGTGGCGGTGGGGCTGGCGCCGTTGCTCAGCTTCTCGCTGCTGATGATGTCGCCCGACAATCCGTTGAATGGCGAGCGGATGCGCCCGCTCCCCCTCCCCGGGCGGCAGGACGTGATCGAATATCTTCCGCCCGGATCGGTCGCCGACGGACGCGCGCCCCGGCCCGAGCTGCTCCGCCAGGCCGGCGCCGCCAAGCGCGCGCATCCGGCAAGCGTCTTCCCCTACCCCGCCTTGCGCGCGCGCTGCGCCGACGGGAGCGCCGCGCCGCTGCGCGCCGATCCGCGCGCGCGTCTGCTGGTCGCGCCGCCGCCGGGGTGCCGGGTATCGGTCGAGCGGCTGCCGGCCGAGTGGATCGGGCTGGCGGTGAGCCTGCTCGCCTGGGCGAGCTTCGGGGTGCCGTGGGCCCGCCGCGCGCTTGCGGCGGCGGCTATTCGCCGAGCTTGTCGAGCTTCGTCTGCAGGCTGGCGAGCTGCTGCTTGAGCTGGGCGATGTCGTCGTCCTTGCTCGCGGCGGAAGCGGGGGGCGCGGCCGGACGCGCCGCGGCGACGCCGCCGAGCGGCGGCTTGAACGCGCTCGCGGCGGCCTCCATCATCTCCATGTTGCGCCGCGCGATCTCGGCGAAGGGGCCGCCGGCGAAGGCGCCCTCCATCGCCTGGCGGAACTGGCTCTGGTTGCGGCGGAACGCGTCCATCGACGCTTCGAGATATTGCGGCACCATCGCCTGCATCGAATCGCCGTAGAGCGAGATGAGCTGGCGCAGGAAACTGACCGGCAGCATCGTCTGCCCGCGATTCTCCTCCTCCATGATGATCTGGGTGAGGATGTTGTGCGTGATATCCTCCTCGCTCTTGGCGTCGATCACCTTGAAGTCGCGGCCCTCGCGCGTCATCGCCGCGAGATGCTCGAGCGTGATGTAGCTCGACGATTCGGTGTTGTAGAGCCGGCGATTGGCGTACTTCTTGATGATGACCGTTCCCGATCCATCGCCCGATTTCGCCATGTCCGAAGATCCTTCCGCTGCGCCATCGGCCCTAACATCATCGCGTGGTGCGGCGCAACACAGGCCGCGCCCGCTCCCTCTGTTCCTGACTATGCTGCGCAGCGAAACCGCGGAAGCGCCGGCGCGCGCCGCCGCCGCGCTCAAGGGCCTGCGCGCCTATCAGGAGGCGCCGCGCACGCCGCCCTCGGCGCCGATGCCCGCGATCGCCCGCGCGGGCCGCGCGTGCCTGCGCGACTATGGCGGGACGGGCGCCCCGGTGGTGTTCGTGCCGTCGCTGATCAATCCACCCGACGTGCTCGATCTCGGCGGCGAACGCTCGCTGCTGCGCTGGCTGGCGACGCAAGGCGTGCACCCGCTGCTGCTCGACTGGGGAGCGCCGCGCGCGGACGAGCACGATCTCGGCATCGCGGGGCATGTTGAGACGATGCTGCTCCCCTTGATCGACGCGGTCGGCGAGCGGGTGGCGTTGGCGGGCTATTGCCTCGGCGGGACGATGGCGCTGGCGGCGGCGGCATCGCGGCCCCCGCGCGATCTGGTGCTGATCGCCGCGCCGTGGCGGTTCGCGCGCTATCCCGACGAGGTGCGCGCCGGGCTCGCCGAGCTGTGGCGGCAGGCGGAGCCGACGGTCGATGCGCTCGGCGTGCTGCCGATGGAGGTCCTGCAGGCGGCGTTCTGGCGGCTCGATCCGCGGCGCACCATCGCCAAGTTCGAGGCGATCGCCGCGCGCGCCGGCGACGAAGCCGCGCTGCGCACGTTCGTGCGGCTGGAGGATTGGGCGAACGACGGGCCGCCGCTGACGCGCGGCGCGGCGCGCGAGCTGATCCTCGACCTGTTCACCCACGATCTTCCCGGCAGCGGGAGATGGGAGGTCGCGGGGCGGCGGATCGATCCCGCGTCGCTGGCATGTCCGGTGCTGGAGATCGCCTCGACCACCGATCGGATCGTTCCGGCCGCCGCCTCGGCCGGCGTCGGCGATCGGATCGATCTGGCGCTGGGCCATGTCGGCATGGTCGTGGGCGGGCGCGCGCGGCGCCTGCTGTGGGAGCCGCTCGCCCGCCGGCTTTCGCGGCCGCGCTGAAGCTGGTAGGCGGCGCGTCACCTCCGGACCTTCAGGACTGATCCATGAGCGACGTCGTCATCACCGCTGCCAAGCGCACCCCCGTCGGCAGCTTCCTCGGCCATTATGCGGCCACCCCCGCGCACGAACTCGGGCGCACCGCGATCGTCGCCGCGCTCGCGCAGGCGGGGATTTCGCCCGGCGAGGTGGACGAGGTGATCCTCGGCCAGGTGCTCACCGCCGCGCAGGGGCAGAACCCCGCGCGCCAGGCGGCGATGGAGGCGGGGGTGCCCACGGAGGTGCCCGCGTGGAGCGTGCAGCAGGTGTGCGGATCGGGGCTGCGCGCGGTCGCGGTCGCGGCACAGGCGATCCGCGCGGGCGACGCGCGCATCGTCGTCGCGGGCGGCCAGGAGAACATGACGCTCGCCCCCCACGCGCAGGCGCTCAGGGCACGGCGGGCGGCACGGCCAATGGGTAGTCGAGCCAGAACGGGTCGGCCACGCCCTGCACGTAGGCCTTCAGCGCGGCGTGCGAGGATTGCACGCGCAGGTCGCTGTAGCTTTCGTCCTTGTTTTGCC
>CAXUGZ010000105.1:0-5969 GCA_964250685.1 uncultured Sphingomonadaceae bacterium | reverse complement strand
TGGCGCGATCGCCTCACGGGGCGGCGCGTGGTGCTGATCGACGACGTCTACACCACCGGCGCGACCGCGCGGGCCTGCGCGCGCGTGCTCAGGCGCGCAGGCGCGGGCGAGGTGATGCTGCTGTGCTGGGCGCGCGTGGTGCGCGAGGGCGCGTCCGTGCGTTGACAGCGCGGCCGGCCGACCACAGATCGGCTGCGCAAAGGAGTGCCGATGCCCAAGGTCGAGATCTATACCAAGATGATGTGCCCCTATTGCACGCGCGCCAAGCGCCTGCTCGGCGACAAAGGCGTCGCGTTCGAGGAGTTCGACATCACGATGGGCGGCCCGAAGCGTGCCGAGATGCTGGCGCGCGCCAACGGCCGCGGAACCGTGCCGCAGATCTTCATCGGCGGCGCCCATGTCGGCGGATCGGACGAACTGGCCGCGCTCGACCGCGCGGGCGGGCTCGATCCGATGCTCGCGGGCTGATGCGCGCGGCGCTGCTCCAGGCGTGCACGGGCACCGATCCGCTGATCGGCGCGCGCGTGATGGTCGAAGCGGTCGAGCGCGCCGCCGCGCTGGGCGCGGACATGCTGTTCACGCCCGAGATGAGCGGCGTGCTCGATCGCGACCGGACGCGCGCGGCGCGCACGATCGTCGCCGAGGAGGAGGACGTGGTGCTCGCGGCAACGCGCGAGGCGGCGGCGAAGCACGGTTTGTGGGTGCACATCGGCTCGCTGGCGGTGCGTTCGGACGATCCGGCGGGACGCTACGCCAATCGCGGGTTCGTCGTGGATGCCGCGGGCGCGGTGCGCGCGCGCTACGACAAGATCCACCTGTTCGACGTCGATCTCGCCACCGGCGAAAGCTGGCGCGAGTCGGCCGCCTATGCGCCCGGGCGGCGCGCGGTGGTGGTCGCGACGCCGTGGGGGCGGCTCGGCCTCTCCGTATGCTACGATCTGCGCTTCCCCGATCTGTATCGCGCGCTGAGCGATGCGGGCGCGACCATGCTCGCCATCCCCGCCGCCTTCACCGTGCCGACCGGCCAGGCGCATTGGCACGTGCTGATGCGCGCGCGCGCGATCGAGGCGGCGGCCTTCGTCATCGCCGCCGCCCAATCGGGCCGCCATGCCGACGGGCGCGAGACCTACGGCCATTCGCTCGTGATCGATCCGTGGGGCGAAACGCTGCTCGACATGGCCGATACCGGCGTGGCGGTGGTTGAGATCGATCCCGCGCGCGTCGCGGAGGCGCGCGCCCGCATCCCCGTGATCGCCCACCGCCGGCCGATCGGCGCGGTCGAGATCGCGGCATGATCGTGTTCGATCTGGCGTGCGGCGGGGGCCATGTGTTCGAGGCATGGTTCGGATCGAGCGGCGACTATGAGGACCAGCGCGCGCGCGGGCTGGTGAGCTGCCCGATCTGCGGCGCGGCGGACGTGGAAAAGGCGGTGATGGCGCCCAATGTCGCCCCCAAGGGCAATTCCGCCAACGCGCTGGTGTCGATGCGCGGCGGCGCCCCCCGGCCCGCCGAGATGAAGGCGATGCTGCAGGCGCTCGCGCGTGCGCAGGCCAAGGCGCTGGAGGGCTCCGAGCATGTCGGGGCGCGCTTCGCCGAAGAGGCGCGCGCGATCCACGACGGCGACGCGCCGGGACGCCCGATCCACGGCCAGGCGACCGTGCAGGAGGCCAAGGCGCTGATCGACGACGGCGTGCCGGTGGCGCCGCTGCCGCTCCCGATCGTCCCGCCCGAGGCGAGCCACTGAGCGCGCGCCCCCACCTTTCGCGTTGACCCGGCGAACCGCGAAATCTACGCGACTGCCGCACGCCCCGGTAGCTCAGCAGGACAGAGCGACGGTTTCCTAAACCGCAGGTCGGGAGTTCGAGTCTCTCCCGGGGCACCAATGATTCCAATGACTTAAATGGTAGTTGAACCACTGGTCGGGGGTTCATCTGAGCTCTGTAGCCGTAGAGTGACATTCAACATTAAATTGATAATGTTGATCCGAATAAGTCGTTTGAAGGAGAACCCCCATGTTCGGTCTGCCGCTTTTCCTCGCCGCCGCCGCGCTCGTTGCGGGGCCGCTCGCCGCACAGGATGCCGTCAGCGGTGTTTTCCGAGGCGCGAGCGGCACCGTAACCGTCACCGCCGCGCCCAAGGGGGTGCTCGTGCACGTCGAGGCGGCCGGGCTGACGCCGGGATGGCACGGGATGCATTTCCACGAGAAGGGGGATTGTTCCGACGCCGCGTTCAAGCTGTCGGGCGGGCATGTGCATGGCGCGGGCGCGCCGGTGCATGGCCTGCTCAATCCGGCGGCGAACGACATGGGCGATCTGCCCAATCTTTACGCCGCGGCGGATGGCACCGCCAAAGCGGAGCTGTTCAGCAGCCTTGTGATGCTGGCGGCGCTGCGCGACGCGGACGGATCGGCGCTCGTGATCCACGCCGCGCCCGACGACTACCGGACGCAGCCGATCGGGGCCTCGGGAGCGCGCATCGCGTGCGCGGTGCTGAAATAGGGCGACCGTCCATCCAGTTCGCCGTCGCGGGCGCAGCGAGGCGATCCAGGCCGTAGCGGTCCGCACGGCGCGGAGGGCGCCCGCGCTCGCGCAAAAATGGTCATGGTTTCACGCCGCGATCATCGGGAAGGTGACGCCGATCGCCCAGGCGAAGGCGATCGCGGTGGCGATGCCAGCCACGAGCGGGTTGCCCGTGCGCCGGTACGACCATCGGCTGAACGCGCCGAACACGAGGAAGAACATCATGATCACCGGCACGATGATGACGAGGAAGAACAGCCGCTCGAAATCCAGCGCGATCGCGCCCGCGAGCGACAGGATGAACGCCACTTTGGTCGCCGGATAGGCGCCGCGTGCCGCACCGACGCCGCGCGTCAGCCATTCGTCGCTCAGGAAGAAGCACGTCGTGCCGACCAGCATCGCCAGGATCAGCGGGATGCGGGCCGGCACCGCCATGAACGAGGTCGCGTAGCGGTCGATCGCCAGGCCGAGGGTCGATCCCCAATAGGCCGTGGCCACCAGCGCCGCCCCGGCCAGGTTCAGGCGCAAGGTGCGCGACACCGGGGGTGCGGCCGCCCCTCGCCGCCAGCGCCAACATGCCAGCGTGATGAGCCCGTACAGCCCGAAATGCAGCGAGAGATAGTCGCCCACCAGGATCGGCAGGAAATGGGTCGGCAGCGCGCGCAGGATCACGGGCGTGGCGATCGCGGGGATCAGCATGCACGGCCAGATCGCCCGCCAGCCGAGCCCCGCTCCCGCCTCGGGCGCGCTGACCACGGGCAGCAGGCGGGACAGCGGCCTCGCCAGGGCGACGATGCCGGCCAGCAGGAGCAGGATCCATGGTCCGCGACGATCCAGATACGGCTGGTGCGATCGCGTCGTGCCGAACGACGCGTCGAGCCACTCCAGGGCCGCCGCCATGCTGGCCGGGCTGTAGAGCACGCCGATATGCTCGACCCCGTCGCTGAACTCGGCGCGGCGCGCGGTCCCGCCGCCGAAATCGCCGTAGGTCACCCCCGCCCTCGCGGCGGCGGGCGCGGTCACCTGACCGACCGCGCGCAGCGCCTCGCGCTTGAGCGCGGTCTCAAGCCCTCCCACGATGACGAGCAGATTGCGCGGCGCGGTCGGCGTCACTGCCGGCGAGAACATCGACACCGCGATCGTCGCGCCGACGCGGGGATCCGCCTTCGCGAAGCGGACGATGATGTCGGAGGCCATCGAATGGCCGAGCACCGCCAGGCGGCCATCGCCGAGGGTGCGCGCGTAGGCGGCGATCCGTGCGGTCTGGTCGACCAGCACGTGCGTGGCGCCGTTGGCGTCGGTGATGCTCCCCGTCAGCGGCTGGGGGTTACGGCCATGGCCGAGGAAGTCGAACGTCACGGCGACATAGCCGTTGCGCGCGAACGTGGTCGCGAACGGCTGCATCAGTTGCTGCGAGCCGGCGAAGCCGTGCGCGATCAGGACGACGGGCAGCGATCGATCGGCGGCGCCGGTCGGGCGATAGACCGTTACGGGAGTCTTTGCGACCTCGGTCCGATCGACCGAGATACCCTCGGTCGCGGCATGGAGCCGCCAGAGCGAGCAGCAGATCGCGATCGTGGCGAGGAGGGCGAGAAGCGCGTCGAGGAAGTGCCTGGGGCCGAACGGCCTCACATCCTATAACTGCCGTGCCAGTCGCTGAGGGCGCCGACCTCGAACAGCTTCTGCGCGGCCACCACCGCCGCTGGCGCGTTGGCCGCGGTGGCGTCGGCGCCGACGCGCGCGACCAGCTCGGGCAAGTGGGTGAAGGTGGGGCCGCCGACCATGATCCCGATCGCTGGATTGCGCGACGATCGCCGGATCACCGAGATCGCCTCGGCCAGGCCGTCGAGACGCGATTCGGCGCCCAGCGAGAGTCCGGCCACGGCGAACCAGCGATCGGCGACCGAGGTGGCGATATTCTGCAGTGTGGCGTCTTCCTCCGCGTGGACGTCCCAACCGCCCGCACGCAGGAACTTCTCCACCATCGACGCGCCGAAGAAATGCTGGTCGCCCGGCGTCATCGTCAGGAAGACGCATCTTTTCTCGAACAACGCCGGGATGCGATGGGTGTCGTTGAACAGCGCGAGCAGCGCCTGGAGGCGGCCGACGCCCAGCGTCACGTCGATGAAGTCGCACTCGTCGCGTTCCCACATCTCGCCCAGATGCCGCGCGGCCGGCTCGAGCAGATCGAGGAACAGGGTATCCATCGCCAGACCGCGCGTCCGCAGCTCGACGACGAGCTGCGCGGCCGCCGACGAATCCTCCCCGAGCACGAGGTGCGCGAGATGGCTTACATCACTTTGCGAGCAGCTCGCGGGATCGCGGTCCTCGGTAACATGCGCCAGGACGATCTGCGGAACGATGTGCCGCGACACCAGCTCTGCGATCCGGGAGTGCCGCTCTTTCAGGTCGACCGTGCGCACCACCTCGGGCGAGACGAACCCCGACCAATATGAGGGCAGGCAGCCCTCATCCAGAGAGGATGCCGCGTTTGCTCCCGCGCCCAGCATATCGACGCTCTCCCGATCCTACGGCCGATTCAGCAGCTTACGTTTTTTTCTTTCGGCAAACTGCGCCACACCGCGGCTGATCGCAAGCCGAATTTTTAACCACGGGAGCGCGATCCGAAGCTCGCTGGAGGATGCCGTATCTGGAGCGGACACAGGCGGGCCACGGGCACGACGACCACCCGCGAACCGCAACGCAGCGTCGCCCGGCCCCCCGCCGGCGCGCGCGCGATGCGCGTTATCGTATCGGGTGACGCGTCACAGTTTCGCCAGCAGCTTTGCGCCATTGGGGGATCCCCACCCGGTGCATGGATCCCAACCCGCCTTGGCGGAATAGGCGCCGTTATTGCCGGTGGTGATATCGTTGAACGCCTTTGCCCCAACGCCCGACGCGTAGATCAGCGGATTGAGGAACCCGACATTGTGGCCAAGCTTCTGGTTCATCAGCGCGATCAGCCCCGCCCATAACGGCGCGACCGCGCTGGTGCCGCCGATGACGGTATCCTGACCGTCGATGCGGACCTGATAGCCGCTGTTCGGATCGGCGTCGCCCGCCACGTCGGGAACGCCGCGGCCCTTGTGGTTGGCGTCGTTGGCCGATGCGGGGATGGCGGTCGACGCCTGGTAGCTCGGCACGGGAAAGAAATCGCTGATGCCCCCGCCGGTGGCGCTCTGGGGCGTCACGTTCCACACCGTCTCGCTCGCGATCGAGCTGCCCGATGCCACCAGTTTCGTGCCGCCGCACGCGAGCATGAACGGGCTCGATGCGGGGAAATCGACATGCGCCTTGCCGTCGGCGACCGCATCCCCCGATCCGTTGTCGCCCGCCGCCGCGCAGACCGTGACGCCCAGCGCCGCGGCGGTCTGCAGCGCCTGATCGAACGACGTCATCGCCTGCGCGGTCCAGTTCGCCTCGGCGCTGCCCCAGCTGATCGAGATCACC
>CAXUGZ010000104.1:0-6007 GCA_964250685.1 uncultured Sphingomonadaceae bacterium | reverse complement strand
ATGAACATGCACGGCATCATGACCCCGATCGAGAGCGACGACGCGCGCACGCGGCCGACGGCGCTCGATCGCGCGCGCGAATGGATCTGGGAGCGGCGCATGCTGTTCCTCGTAGTGGTGCTGCCGACGCTGATCGTCGCCGGCTACCTCTATCTGATCGCGTCGGACCAGTATGAGTCGGAGGCGCACTTCCTGGTGCGCACGCAGGACGTGACCGAGCCGCTGCCGGGCACCGCTAGTCCGCCCGTGCCCAGCACGGTGACCGGAGCCAGCGCCGCGCAAAGCGAAGCGATGAGCGTCGCCGATTACCTCACCTCGCACGACGTGGTCGCGACTCTCAGGCGCGAGGACCGGCTGGTCGACCGCTTCCACCGCGCGGAGGCCGATCCGCTAAGCCGGCTCGTCACCGCGGATCCCAGCCCGGAGAAGCTGCTCAAATATTATCGCAAGCAGGTGCAGGTGAACTACAATACCGAGACCGGCATCACCACGGTCAAGGTCCACAGCTTCACCCCCCGGGACAGCTACGAGCTGACGCGCAAGCTGCTCGAGCTCGGCGAGCGGCGCGTGAACACGCTCAACGTGCGCAGCTACAGCGACGCGGTCGCGACCGCGCGCAAGCAGCTCGCCGCGGCCGAGCAGGAGCTCACCGCGTCGCAGGCGCAGATGACGCAGTTCCGCAAGGCGCGCGGCGACATCGATCCGCAGGCATCGGGCCAGGCGCAGATCTCGCTCGTCTCCAACCTGACCGCGCAGCTCTCGACCGCGCGCGCGCAGCTCAACGCCATGGGCGGCATGATCAATGCGCAAAGCCCGCAATATCGCGCGCTCGCCGGCCGGGTGAACGCGCTGCAGGCGCAGGTCAACGCGCAGAGCGGGCGGCTCACCGCCGGCAGCCGCGCGATCGCCAACGACATCAGCGGCTTTCAGGGGCTCGACATGCGCCGCCAGTTCCTCGCCAAGCGCTACGAGGCGGCCGCCGCCAGCCTCGATCGCGCGCGCGATCAGGCGCTGCGCCAGCAGCTCTATCTGGTGCGCGTGGTCGATGCGAACATGCCCGTCACCGCGTTGTTTCCCCAGCGGCTGCGCATCCTCGCCACCGTGCTGATCTCTCTGCTGCTGACCTATTCGATCGGCTGGCTGATCGCGGCGGGCGTGCGCGAGCACGCCGCGTGAGGGGCCGGGGCTGACCGCCGGGCGGGCGATGCCCCCCGCGCCGCGCCCGGCCGCGTTCCTCGATCGCGACGGGGTGATCAACGTCGATCACGGCTACACCTGGCGTCCGGAGGATCTGGTGTTCACGCCGACCGCGATCGAGGGCATCGCGCTGCTCAACCGCGCCGATTACCGCGTGCTGGTGGTGACCAATCAGTCGGGCGTCGCGCGCGGGCTGTACGGTACGCACGACGTCGAGCGCTTCCACGATCACATCCAGGCCGAGCTCGGCCGCCACGGCGCGCGGATCGATGCGTTCTATTATTGCGCCTACCACCCCGAAGGCTCGATCGCCGAATATGCGATCGAGCATGAGGACCGCAAACCCGGCCCCGGCATGCTGCTGCGCGCGATGCGCGAATGGAACGTGACGCGCGCGGGCAGCTTCATGATCGGCGACAAGCCGAGCGATGCCGCGAGCGCGGCCGCGGCGGGCATTCCTGCTGTGCTTGTGCCCGCGAACGACTGCGACCTCGCCGCCACGGTGCGCGGGCTGCTGGGCGATTGACCCGGATGCTCGCGCGACGCCCCGGTTTGCTCTAGAGCCGGTCGCAGGACAGGAAAGAAACCGCTCATCCTGAGTAGCCACTGAGCTTGTCGAAGGGGCGTATCGAAGGACGGGCCTTCGAGACGAGGCTTCGACTGCGCTCAGCCTCTCCTCAGGATGAGCGGCTGGTTTGGTCACCGGACAACAAGGCGCGGGATGTCGCTCGAACGCTATCACGACTGGATCGTCGCCAGCGCGCTGCCGCTCTGGGCCGAGCGCGGGTTCGACCCCGGCGCGGGGCGCTTCCACGAGCGGCTCGACCGCGCCGCGAGGCCGATCGACGTGCCGCACCGCGCGATGGTGCAGGCGCGCCAGATCGCGGTCTTCGCGCATGCCGCCGAACTCGGCTGGTCGGAGGCGGGGGGCGCGCTCGCCGAGGCGGCGATGGCGTCGCTGCTGCGCGACTATTGCGTCGAGACCGCGGACGAGGCGTCGTTCGCCTTCTCGATCCGCAACGACGGCACGATCGTCTCGGACGTGCGCGATGCCTATGCGCACGCGTTCGTGCTGTTCTCGATCGCGGCACTCTACCGCCTCGACGGCGATGCGCGCCTGCTCGAGATCGCGGACAAGACGATCCGCTTCATCGATCGCGCGCTTGCCGATCGCGCGCATGGCGGGCTGTTCGACGCCGCGCCGATCGATGCGCGCGACAAGCGCCAGAACCCGCACATGCACCTGCTCGAGGCGTATCTGTTCCTCGCCGCCGCCGCCCCCGGGCGCGGCTATGAGGCGCGCGCGGCCGATCTGGTGGCGCTGTTCCGCACGCGGCTGTTCCGCCGCGAGCCGGGCGTGCTGATCGAATATTTCGCCGAGGACTGGTCGCCGCATGGCGATCCCGCCCGGGCCGCTTTGTGGGAGCCGGGGCATCATTTCGAATGGGTGTGGCTGCTCGCGCGCTACCAGGCACTGACCGGCGAGGACGTGGCAGACCTGGCCGCGCGCCTGCATGCGATCGCCTGCGAGCACGGCATCGCGCCTAACGGCCTGATCTACGACGCGCTCGACACCGGGCTCCGCGTGGTCGCGCCGTCGCACCGCGTGTGGCCGCATTGCGAGGCGATCAAGGCCGCGCTGGCGCGTAACGACCCCGCGCTGGCCCAAACGATGGCGGGGGCGCTGCTCGAGACCTTCCTCGACGCGCCGTTCGCGGGCGGATGGACCGACCATATCGCTCCCGATCGCACCCCCTTGGTCGATTACGTCCCCGCGAGCACGCTCTACCATCTGTTCCTTCCCGCGGCCGACGCGGCGGCATCCCGGCAGGCGAGATGATGCAGACCTTCCTCGATCAGTTTACCGCGCTGCGCGTCGCCGTGATCGGCGACCTCATGCTCGATAGCTACATGTCGGGCGAGGTCAGCCGCATCTCGCCCGAGGCGCCCGTGCCGGTGATGCGCGTGGTCTCCGAGAAGAGCGTGCCCGGCGGCGCGGCCAACGTCGCCGCCAATCTCGCCAGCCTCGGCCTGGGCGTCAACATGGTCGGGCTGGCGGGGCAGGATGCGGCGCGCGACGAGCTGATCGCGGCGCTGCGCGCGCTCGGCGACGTCGACTGCACGGGCGTGATCGCGGCGCCCGACCGGCGCACCACGCGCAAGCTGCGCATCATCGGCGCGCACCAGCAGATCGTGCGCGTCGACCATGAGGACGTGGTGCCGTGCAGCGCCGAGATCGAGCAGCGTTTCGTCGCCGCGGCACTCGACGCGGTCGCCGCCGCGGACGTCGTGATCGTCTCCGATTACGGCAAGGGCGCGTGTTCGGACGCGGTGCTGCGCACCGTGCTGGAGCGCGCGCGCGGGACGGGCAAGAAGGTGGTGATCGATCCCAAACGGCTCGACCTCGCCGCCTATCGCGGCGCGACCGTGCTCACGCCCAACCGCAAGGAGCTGGCCGACGCGACGCAGCTGCCCGTCGAGAGCGACGAGGAGGCCGCCGCCGCCGCCGCGCGCGCGCAGGAGATGTGCGGCGCGGACATCCTGCTCACCCGCTCCGAAAAGGGCATGTCGTTCTTCCCGGTCGAGGGCGCGCCGATCCATCTCGCCACGGTCGCGCAGGACGTGTTCGACGTGTCGGGCGCGGGCGACACGGTGGTGGCGGTGCTGGCGGCGGCGATCGCGGCCGACCTGCCCTTCACCGAGGGCATGCGCATGGCCAACCACGCCGCGGGCATCGTCGTCTCCAAGCTCGGCACCGCCAGCGTGACGCGTGAGGAGCTGCACGCCTCGCTGCTGGCGGAGCACGCCTCGGCGGACATCCGCGACGGCCAGCTGCTCGATCTGGACGCGGCGGTGGCGCTGCGCTGGGCCTGGGAGCGGCAGAAGCTGACCGTCGGGTTCGCCAACGGCTGCTTCGACCTGCTCCACCCCGGCCACGTCTCGCTCATCCGCCAGGCGGCGGAGGGCTGCGACCGGCTGATCATGGCGCTCAATTCGGACGCCTCGGTGCGCCGGCTCAAGGGCCCGGCGCGCCCGATCCAGGACGAGGCGGCGCGCGCCGAGGTGATGGGCGCGATCAGGGGGGTCGCCGCGGTGGTGATCTTCGACGAGGAAACCCCGCACGCGCTGATCGAGGCGCTCCAGCCCGACGTGCTCGTCAAGGGCGCGGACTATACGATCGATCGCGTGGTCGGCGCCGACATCGTCCAGGCGCGCGGCGGCCGCGTGATCCTCGCCGAGCTCAGCCCCGGCCAGTCGACCAGCCGGCTGGTGGCGGCGTCGGGGACGCGGCGCCCCGCCGGCGCCTGATGGCGGCGCGCGCGCCCGCAAAGCTGACCGGGCTCGCGCGGCGGCTGTTCGGCGCCCGGGCGGCCGAGCGGACCCCGGCGCAGGCGCTGCTCGCGCGGGCGGATGCCGCGCGCGACGCGCGCCGCTTCCGCGCGGCCGCCGACGCTTATGGGGCGTTCCTGCGGCTGGAGCCCGGCCGCGCCGACATCCGCATCCAATGCGCGCACATGGCCAAGGAAGCGGGCGATTACGCGGCGGCCGAACGCGATTACCTCGCCGCGCAGGCGGCCCGGCCCGACGACGCCGATCTCGCGCTCCAGCTCGGGCATTTCCACCAGACGATCGGCGGATGGGCCGCCGCCGAGCATTGGTATGCGCGCGCGCTGGAGCTGAGCCCGGAATGGGAGGAGGCGGCGCGCGCGCTGGCGGCGATGCGCGACATCGCGCCGTCGGAAGCGCCCGACGACCTCGTCCCCGAACTCGCGCCGCGCGCGCCGGGGGAGCTGCCGCGCCTCGACCATGAGGAGCTGATCGTCCACCGCCTCGGGCGGCGCGAGCGCGGGCGGTGGGGCGTCCGCCCGACTTTGCGTGGCGTCGAGGCGATCCGGGGGCTGTGCGGATCGGTCGTGCCGTTGGTGGAGCTGCACATCCTGCTCGACGGCGCGGTGATCGCGAGCCGATCGCGCGCGGCCATCGCTTCGGCGAATCGCAGGAACGCGAGGCGCGGCGCAAATACGTGTTCAATGCGTGGCTCGATTTTTCCGGCGAACGCGAGGGCCTGCGCCTGATCGAGCTGCGCCTGACCGATGCGGCGGGCGATGCGCGCGTGCTGCGCGAGCGCGTGGTGATCGCGCCGCCGCTCGACGAGGCGGACCATCCCGGCTCGGACGCGCTGGTGACGCTCGCGCCGGGCGACCCGCGCGGCGTGGAGGAGCAGGTGCGCGCGCGGCCGAGCATGGTGCGGCCGGCGGCGCGCGCGCTCTTTCCCGGGGGCGTGCGCAACGTGCTGGTCCTGCGCACCGACCAGCTCGGCGACATGGTCGCCTCGATTCCCGCGATGCGGCGGCTGCGCGCGCTGGTGCCGGGGGCGCACATCGTCGGGCTGCTCACCGGGGCCAATGCCGATCTGGCGCGCACGCTCGGCCTGTTCGACGAGATCGTCGTGGTCGACTTCCCCGACGATCCGGTCGAGCGCCGCCGCGTGATGACGCTCGACGCGCAGCGGGCGCTGCGCGCGCGGCTGGCGCCCTATCGCTTCGACATCGCGCTGGATCTCGGGCTGGCGCGCATATCGCGCGAGCTGATGCTGCTGGCGGGCGCCCGATACACGCACGGAGCGAGCGGCGGCGAGTGGCCGTGGCTGGGGGGCAGCGTATCGTTCCACGCGCCCGATCCGCGCAACGGGATCGACATTGTGCCGCATTCGGCCAAGGTGCTCGCGCTGGTCGAGACGCTCGGCGTGCTGCTGGGGAGCGACGCGCCGGTGATCCGCCGCGACGATCTGTCGCGCGCGCTGCTCCAG
>CAXUGZ010000103.1:0-6040 GCA_964250685.1 uncultured Sphingomonadaceae bacterium | reverse complement strand
ACCGGCAGCCGCGCCGAGCAGGTCATCAGCGGCGCGATCAGGATGGTGGTGAGCCGGTCGCGCGGATCGTCGATCGAGCGCGTCGCCATGATGCCGGGGATCGCGCACGCGAACGAGGAGAGCAGGGGGATGAAGGCGCGCCCCGAAAGCCCCACGCCCGCCATCATCCGATCCATCAGGAAGGCGGCGCGCACCATGTAGCCCGACGCCTCGAGCAGCAGGATGAAGAAGAACAGGATGATGATCTGCGGCAGGAAGGCGACGACCGATCCGACTCCGTCGATCACGCCCTCCACCAGGAACGAGCGGATGAAGCCGTCGGGCAGCGTGTGCAGCGTCCGGTCGGCGAGCCACGCCTGCGCGGCGGCGAGCGCATCGATCGGTCCCTGGCTCCACGCGAACACCGCCTGGAACATGACGAACATCAGGAACGCGAGCAGGACCGGCCCCGCCACCGGATGCAGCGCCGCGTGGTCGAGCCGCTGGGTCCACGCGCTCGCGCCGCCCTGGCGCCGCGTCACGGCGGCGGCGATCGTGCGCGCGCGGCGCTGGAGCGTGACGATGTCGGCGGGTTCGTGCGCCGCGACGATCGCGCGCCCGCCGCCGCCGACCGCACGGCCCAGCGCCGCGCGCAGCTCCTCCAGGCCCGCGCGCCGCACCGCCACGGTCGGCACCACCGGCACGCCCAGTTCGGCCGCCAGGCGCGCGGTGTCGATCTCGAGCCCGTCGCGGCGCGCCATGTCGATCATGTTGAGCGCGATCACCATCGGCAGCCCGAGTGCCACCAGCTGCAGCACGAACCGCAGATGGTTGTCGAGATTGGTCGCGTCGACCACCACCACCATCGCCGACGGCCGCCGCTCGCCCGTCAGCCTGCCGAGCAGCACGTCGCGCGTCACCGCCTCGTCGGGGCTGGAGGGGTCGAGGCTGTAGGTGCCGGGCAGATCGACCAGCTCGATCGGGCGCCCGTCGTCGAGCGCCATGCGGCCGACCTTGCGCTCGACCGTCACGCCCGGATAATTGCCGACCTTCTGGCGCGCGCCGGTGAGCGCGTTGAACAACGCCGACTTGCCGGCATTGGGATTGCCGACCAGCGCCACCATCGGCGCCGGGTTCATGCCGGCTCGACGATCACCGCCGAGGCCGCCGCCCGGCGCAGCGCGACGATCATCCGCCCCACGCGGCACGCGATCGGGCCGCTGAGCGCGCCGCGATGAAGCGCCTCCACGCGCACGCCATCGTCGAAGCCCAGCTCGCGCAGCCGCCGCGCCTCGGGCGGGGAAAGCGCCTCCCACTCGACCGAGGCGATGCGCGTGGCGCGGCGAAGGGGCAGCTTGTCGAGACGCACGGCACCAATTCCCAGATGTTCGTGCGAGTGATTATCATTAACTCGAACGCGGCGCCAGCGGATTAGGCCAATCAGCGCCACGACCGGACGCGCAGTGTGGATAGCGCCCGGCCCGACGCTTCAGACGTCCGATCGGATCGAGATTTCTCCTACCCGTCCAAGCAGCCGATCGATCGCCTCGGCCGTGGTCGGGTGCGAGAAGAAGAAGCCTTGGAATTCCTTGCAGCCCATGTCGCGGAGCATCTCGAACTGGGCGGAGGTCTCGATGCCCTCCGCCACCACGCGCAGGTTCAGCCCCTCCGCCATCTGCAGCACGGCGGTCACGATGGCGCGCGCCTTGCGTGAGGAGGAAAGGCGGCTGACGAAGCCGGGATCGAGCTTGATCTTCTGGATCGGATATTTGTCGAGGTAGCTTAGCGAGGAATAGCCCGTCCCGAAATCGTCCAGCACCAGACCGAACCCCATCCGGCGCAGCCCGGCCAATACCTCATGCGTCCTGGCGTCGTCGTTCAGAAGCACGCCCTCGGTGAGCTCGAGGTCGAAGCGCGTCGCCGCCATGCCCGCCGCGTCGAGCGTGGCGGCCATGCGCTCGATCAGCCCCGGCAGCCGGAGCTGCACCGGAGAGATGTTCAAGGCCACCGGCAGGCCGCTCCAGCCGCGGGCGTCGTGGCATATCCGCCGGAACACATTGTCCGCCAGCGGGCTGACCAGGCCGCTCGATTCCGCGATGGGGATGAAGACGCCCGGCGCGATCTCTCCGCGGGTCGGATGGATCCAGCGCGCCAGCGCCTCGACGCCGGACAGCACGCCGGCCGCATCGACCAGCGGCTGGTAGGCGACGGTCACGGCATCGGCCTCCACCGCTTGGCGCAGGTCGGCCTCCAGCGCCTTGCGGCCCTTGAGGAGGGCGTCCATCTCCGGTTCGAAGAAGCAGAACCGCCCCCGGCCGCGCTCCTTGGCGCGATACAAAGCGAGGTCGGCCTGCCGAAGCGCCTCGGCCTGGGTGACCTCGGGATCGACGAGGATGGTGACCCCCATCGAGCACGAGAGCGTCACCTGCGCGGCGGCGAGTTGGACCGAGCCCGACAGCGCCGCCACCACGCGCTCGGCCAGGTCGGCGACGCCGGCGAGTTCGGGCGCGCGCGCCAGCAGGGCGAATTCGTCGCCGCCAAGCCGCGCGACCGTGTCCTCGGCGCGGCACACCATCTTGAGCCGGCTGCCGACCTCCCTGATCAGCGCGTCCCCGGCTTCGTGCCCCAGGCTGTCGTTGACGTCCTTGAAGCGGTCGAGGTCCAGGCAGAGCAGGCCCAGCACGTGGTCGCCGCGTTTGAGCTGCTCGCGCGCCTGCTGCAGCCGGTCGGCGAAGAGCAGCCGGTTCGCCAGGCCGGTCAGCGGATCCTCCAGCGCCAGGCGGCGCGCCTCGGCCTGGCTGATGACCAGCTTGCGCGTGACCCGGCTCGCATGCAGCACCACTGCCGCCCCCGCGATCGCCACGCCCAGCGCCGCGATCAGGAGGAAGGCTGCCGAGCGTCTCAGCAACGCGGCGCCGGGCTTCTGCGGCGTCCACGTCAGGACGATGCGGCGGCCGTCGGGAAGCGTGGCGAGTTCGGCCTCCGCCTTGCCGTCGTCGGGCCGCTCGCGGATCGTGTCGATCCGCAGATCGCCCAGGCGGAAGCGATCGGCGAAGGCGTTGCGCAGGTTCGTGGCCAGCGAGACCTGAAGCACGAGGATCGGCCCGCGCGCGTAAGCCGGCTTGATCTTGCCCGTATCTGACCGGACGAGCGCCGCGATGACGAGCGCGGGTCGATCCTCCACCAGCCCGATGATGTTGGCGCGAACGGGGGTATTCAGCGGAGGCGCGACGCGGCCGGCCTCCCTCCTCCTCACCTCGGCCACCGCGGGAGCGGCGAGGGCGAAGAGCGCCGCCACGTCGGACGGCGCGGCCGGCCCCGAGGTCTGCTTGACGTAGACCGGGCGGTCGTTTCGATCCAGCAGCAGGACCCGCGAATAGTAGACGCTCTTGGTGAGGCTTCCGATGTTCTCATCGGCCCAGACCTTGTCGAACTGACCCTCGAGCTTGCGCAGGGCTTCGTCCCACAGCGTGAACGGGTTCATCCGGCCCGAGATCTCGTTCACCCGGCGGCCCACGTCCTGGCCGATCAGCAGCTCCTCCCGCTGCTGCTCCGCGGCGTCGATGTGACGGGCGCCGAGAACGAGGGAGCCGATGAAAACCAGGCAAGCGAGGACGGCGACCGCCGCGAGCGGGATGAAACTCAGCTGCTGGCGGTGGGGGAGCATCGTTCAGGCAACCCTGCATCGCTGGTTAGGTTGCACATCCTCGAACATACGATCAGCCAAATTGGGATTGCGTTCCAATGTCCTAGCGGCGTATGGAGCAAAGCGGTCAACGAGACGTTAAGCAGCGATGAACGTTTTTTTCCGTATTGCAGGCTGCGCCATCGCGGCGGCCCTGATCCAACCGGCGATGGCGTCGGGGGCGGCGGTTATGCCCTCCGTGCCGACATCGGGAGCGCAGCTCGCCCCCGCGCCTGCGCCCGTGCCGCAGCAGGAAGCCCACGTCTTGCCTGCGAGCGACCGGCAGGACGAGCCTTCGGCGGCGTGGCGGAAGCGGATGGTTCTTCCGTGCACCAGGAGCGGCAACCGCGTCCTCTGCTGAGGCAGATCGTCGTTGACGGGATGAAGCTGCGGCCGCCGCGCCTATCGTCGTGCAGCAAGGGCGGCGGCGCTCGCCAGGTGGTCCGCGCGTTCGTTCTCGGGGTGGCCGGCATGGCCCTTGACCCACGTCCAGCTGATGCGGTGCGGCGCCGCCGCCGCGATCAGCGCCTGCCATAGATCGGCATTCTTGACCGGCTGCCGGGCGGCGGTCATCCAGCCGTTGCGCTGCCATCCCTTGAGCCATTTGGTGAGGCCGTCCATGACGTAGCGGCTGTCGGTGGAGAGCGTCACGCGGCAGGGGCGGGACAGCGCCTCCAGCCCCCTGATCGCGGCCATCAGCTCCATGCGGTTGTTGGTGGTGAGGCCTTCGCCGCCCGACAGCTCCTTCTCGACCGTCCCCGCGCGGATCACCACGCCCCAGCCGCCGGGGCCGGGATTGCCCTTGCAGGCGCCGTCGGTCGCCATGGTGACTTCGGGCAGGTCAGGCATCGAACATCCGGACGCCGCCGGCATCGTAGAAGTCGAGCCGGCGCGTATAGGCGAGCGGGTCCTTGCGCGTCACCAATGCGTCCGCCGGGGTGTTGAGCCAGTCCCACGCGCGGGTCAGCGCGAACCGGATGCACGCACCCATGCAGAGCACCCGAAGCTGCGCGCGGTCATGCTCCGAAAGGCCGAAGCTCGCCTGATAGCCGTCGAGCAGCGCGCGCCCCACCGCCCGATCGTAGCGGCCACCCCCGGGGTCGAACGCCCATGAGGTGTGCATCACCGCCAAATCGTAGAGCCGCACATCGGTGCAGGCGAAATAGAAATCGATCAGCCCGGTGACCGTGTCGCCCAGCATCAGCACGTTGTCGGGAAACAGATCGGCGTGGATGACGCTCGCCGGCGCCGCCCTGTCCCAGAAGGGCAGCACGCGCTCGAGGCCCTGGGCGATCGTCGCGCGCAACGCCGGGTCGATCGTGTCGAGATCGCGTCCGCAGCGTCGCAGCAGCGGTTCCCAGCTCTCCACCCCCAATGAATTGGGCCGCGCGCCCGTGAAGTCGCGCAACGCCAGGTGCATCCGTCCCATCTCGACCGCCGCCGCGCGCGCCTGCGCGGGCGTGGGCGTGGTGAGCGACACCCCGGGCAGGAAGCGGATCAGGCACGCCGGCCGCCCCTCGAGCGTCTGGATGGCGACGCCCGCGCGGTCGGGGATCGCGGGCGGCACCGGGCTGCCCGCGGCGGCGAGGTGATCGAGCAGCGCCAGGAAGAACGGCAGGTCGTCCGCCGCGACGCGCTTCTCGTACAGCGTCAGGATGAAGCGGCCGCGCGTGGTCTCGACCAGGTAATTGCTGTTCTCTACCCCCTCGGCGATGCCCTTGGCCGAGACGAGGGTGCCGACCGCGTAGCGCTCGAGCAGAGCCGCCAGCGCCTCGGCCGGGACGTGGGTGTAGACGGCCATGGCTACGGGCGCGCGGGGGTCAGGCGGCTTCCAGCGCGCGCGGCAGCTTGAACACCATCGTCTCGGCCGGGCCCGCGACCTCGCGCTCGCTGACCGCGAAGCGCTCGCCGAGCCGCGCCACCAGCGCGCGCACCAGCGTCTCGGGCGCCGAGGCGCCGGCGGTGATGCCGAGCGTGCGCACGCCTTCTAGCCAGCCCCAGTCGAGCGCCTCGGCGCAGGGGATCAGCCGCGCGCGCGTGCCCGCGCGCTCCGCCACCTCGACCAGCCGCACCGAATTGGAGGAGTTGGGCGCCCCGATCACGAGCAGCGCGTCGCACCACGGCGCGATCAGCTTGACCGCCGCCTGCCGGTTCGACGTGGCATAGCAGATGTCCTCGCCATGCGGACCCTGGATGCCGGGGAAGCGCCGGCGCAGCACCGCGACCATCTCGCTGGTGTCGTCCACCGACAGGGTCGTCTGCGTGAGAAAGCCGAGATGGGCGGGATCGGCCGGCATCACGCGCTCGGCATCCTCGATCGTCTCGACCAGCGTGATCGCGCCCTCGGGCACCTGGCCGAGCGTGCCGATCACCTCG